>JAOAPL010000325.1 GCA_025462925.1 Acidobacteriaceae bacterium | reverse complement strand
CCAGAATCATCAGGAATATTTCCTTGAGCACCAGCAGGCGATGAAAGTCTTGTCCCATGAAGATGAAGTGATCGACGGCGATTACGGCCGGGAAGTCGCGCACATCAAACGTGAGTACTACCAAATCTGCAGAGAGCTACTGAACCGCTATAGGAAGGAAAAGGGACTAGAATTTGACAGTCGGACAGCCGTGCTTTCACTGTTTGGCATGATGAATTGGATTTACACCTGGTACAACCCGCGGCTCGACGGTAGCGCAGAACAGTTGTCCCGGGACATTGGGAATATTTTCTTTCACGGGATTTCGACGGGCAGAAAAAACGGCGTGAGCAGTAAAAACGGCCCGAGCAAATAAAGGAGAATAAAGATGGCGACCACATTACAGCCGGCAACCGAGCAATCGGCAAAGCAACTGATCAATTATCGCGTGGATAACGGCGTCGCGGTGATCGAGATGAACGATCCGCCGGCGAATACCTATACCTATGAAATGAATCGCCAACTGGACGAGGCCATCCTGAAGGCACGCATGGACAACGACGTCCATGTCATCGTGCTCACCGGCGCGGGAGACAAGTTTTTTTCAGCCGGCGCGAACATCAAGATGCTGGCCAGCGTCGATCCCACATTCAAATACTATTTCTGCCTGCATGCCAATGAAACACTTCTGCGCCTGGAGCAAACTCCAAAGCTAGTGATTGCCGCGCTCAATGGCCACACCGTCGGCGGCGGCCTCGAAATTGCCATGGCCGCTGATCTCCGCATCGCCCGCAAGGACGCCGGCAAGATCGGACTCCCCGAAGTGAATCTCGGCGTTCTGCCCGGTACTGGTGGAACTCAGCGTCTGTCGCGCCTCGTTGGTAAGAGCAAGGCCATCGAGTTGATGATCACAGGCAATACATATTCATTTGAAGAGGCGCTAGAGTTCGGCATCATCAACGACATTTACGAGCGCGAAGGCTTCAAGGAAAACGTCATGGAGTACGCGCGCCAGTTCTGTCCACCCAACAAAGCCTCCAAAGCGGTGGGACGAATCAAGCGCGCCGTGCAGTCCGGCTGGGAAATTCCGCTCGAGTCCGGATTGGCCCTCGAACGCGAGAACCAGCAATTGCTTTTCCAGAGTGAAGACGCAAAAGAAGGTCTGGCGGCCTATGTTGAAAAGCGGCCAGCTGAATTCAAAGCAAAATGAATCTGGTGTGGGGCGGGTGCCCTCGCCCGACTTCTCTCGATTAAATGCTGACCGCAACTAAAACGAAGATCGCTCCCGGCCGCCTGCTCGTCAACAACCAATGGGTGGACAGCCCCAAGCGATTCGACACGATCAATCCTGCAACAGGCGAGGTCTTGACCCAGGTTGCCGAAGCTTCGATCGAAGACGTTGATCGTGCGGTGTCCGCCGCCCGCCACGCCTTTGAAGACCGCAGCGGCCCCTGGCGCAAGATGTCAGCCAGCGAACGCGGACGCCTAATCTGGAAATTGTCCGATCTGGTCGAGAAGAACATCGACGAACTCGCTGAACTTGAAACTCTCGACAACGGTAAGCCAATCTTCGAATCGCGCTATGTTGACATGCCGATGGTCGCCGACGTTCTTCGGTACTACGCCGGCCTGGCAACCAAGATTCACGGCGAGACCGTCAATACGCTTGAATCCGCATTTACCTACACCCTTCGCGAGCCGGTCGGCGTCGTTGGCCTAATCGTTCCGTGGAATTTTCCTCTTCTACTTGCTTCCTGGAAGCTCGGCCCCGCGCTGGCGTGTGGAAACACGATTGTCTTCAAGCCCGCGGAGCAGACTCCGCTCACAGCCCTGCGATTCGGGGAACTCGCAATCGAAGCGGGATTACCTGCCGGTGTGCTGAACATTGTGACCGGAGGAGCGTCAACTGGCCGCGCGATCGTTCAGCATCCAGGAATCGACAAGATTGCGTTTACCGGCTCGACGGCAGTCGGCAAAGAAATCATGCGCTCGGCTGCAGATACGCTGAAGCGCGTCACCCTTGAACTCGGAGGAAAGTCTCCTAATATCGTTTTCGCGGACTCCGATCTCGACGGCGCAATCAAAGGCGCAATCAACGGAATTTTCTACGGCAAGGGCGAAGTCTGCAACGCCGGTTCTCGGCTATTCGTCGAAGAGAAAGTGCGCGACGAATTTACTGACAAGCTGGTAGCACGCGCTAAGAAAATGCAGCCAGCCGATCCCCTCGATCCTAAGACCCGCATGGGCGCCATCGTCAGCCAGGAGCAGATGCAGACAGTGCTCGGCTACATCGATGCAGGAAAGAAAGAGGGCGCGAAGCTGATCGCGGGCGGCAATCGAGTATCGCTCGACGGCAGCAAGGGATTTTTCATCGAGCCCACGATCTTTGGTGATGTCAAGAACGACATGAAGATCGCACAGGAAGAAATTTTCGGCCCTGTGCTTTCGGTACTCAGTTTTGATGATGTGGAACAGGTGGTCGAGCAGGCAAATCGCAATCCCTATGGACTGGCAGCCGCCGTTTGGACGAAGGACGTCAAGAAAGCGCACCAGGTTTCACGTTTGCTGAAAGCTGGTACCGTCTGGATCAACACGTACGGGTTAATGGACGCAGCTTTGCCATTTGGCGGATATAAGGCCTCCGGCTTCGGCCGTGAATTGGGTGCGCACGCGATTGAGCACTACACGGAAGTGAAGACGGTTTGGATGAACATGGTATGAAAGCAATAACCACGAGGTCACAGAGGCACACAGAGGGATGGCGGGTTTACTCTGTGAAACTCCGTGCCCTCTGTGGTAGCGAGGTGCTGAACTCATGCCCGGCAAAGTAGCGAAAATCGGAACCTTCAGTGACTGGGTTGGCCTGTTCGACGAATGGCGCCAGGAGATCGGTGTCAATCGCGATGAGATCGCCAGCTTCAATTTCGACACTCTTTTCGGGGCCATCGAAACTGACGAGAT
Source organism: Acidobacteriaceae bacterium (assembly GCA_025462925.1). GTDB lineage: Bacteria > Acidobacteriota > Terriglobia > Terriglobales > Acidobacteriaceae > JAICLA01. The sequence continues at coordinate 1,467 of JAOAPL010000325.1, read as the reverse complement.
CCAGTTCGGACATTTCAAAGGCAAGCGCAAGTGGGAGAACCTGCGCCAGGTGCCCACACAGCAGATGCGCGATGCGCTGCTGAACATGATTGTCTATCAGGGCGACACCGAATTCGCCAGCGTCGAGCAGCAGCGTCATCTATTTGAAACCGCTCCCACCGACTACGATCGCCGCGCCATCACGCGCGTGATGATCGAAGAAATGCGCCATGGCTGGCAGATGTGCGCGTTGCTGGTCGATCACTTCGGGCATTCCGGCAAAGTCGAAGCCCAAAAGATGCTGGAGCGCCGCGCTTTCGACAACAAGCGCCTGCTCGGCGCCTTCAACGTTGACGTCGATAACTGGATGGACTTTTTCACCTACACCGACTTCGTGGATCGTGACGGCAAATTTCAATTGCAAATGTTGAAGTATTCCGCATTCGCACCCCTCGGACGTTCAACCTCTTACATGCTCCGCGAAGAAGCTTTTCACATGGGCGCCGGCAACGATGGTCTACGCAGAGTCGTTCAGGCCGGAATCATCCCAGCCTGGCTGATGCAGAAGTATCTGAACAAGTGGATTTCAAGCTCGTACGATCTCTTCGGCACCGATCATTCCTCATCGGCGCACTGGGCCTATGTTTGGGGGATCAAAGGACGTTATGACGAGCCTGCGAACGACAAAGAAGTCGACCTTGACGATCTGAACGATTACAACCGGCACTTGTATCGCAACGAAGTCGCCGGACTCATCGAGCGTCTGAACAACGTGCTCAAGCCGGCTGAACCAAAGCTGTACGCGCCCGACATCAGGTTCAATCGCGCGATCGGAAAGTGGGCGGGACAGAAGTTTCATCCCCAGACCGGCGAGCCGCTCGATGACAAAGCATACGATCAGCAACTGGGAGACTTTCTTCCCAGCGCAGAAGACAAAAAGCTGCTGCTCGAAATCATTAACAACGAAAAAAGGTGGATCGTGCCCAAGGAAGGAGCTCGCGATCCATTAGAGACGATTGCCGAGCCAAGAAAGTCGGCAATCAACCTGTGACTTGCAATGACCATGTGATTGGCGATGACTGTGTGGGAACGGGCGCCCACGCCCGTTCAGGCCGAGCAAGGCTCGGCAAGGACCTCATTTGAGCACAACTGCTACAGAGCAACCGGCGGCGAGAGCAGGCAACTACACCCTCTCCGAGCTCATGGTCGCCGCCGCCGCCCGCGAAATCCACGACGGCGAAGTCGTCTTCGTCGGCATGCGCCTTCCGCTGATTGCTTTTGTGGTTGCGAAACGAACGCATGCGCCTAAGGCAATCGGCCTGTTCGAGAATGGCGTCATCCGCTCGACGCCCGCACCGGAGTTGATCTACACCATGGCCGATCCGCCAAATATTCTCGGAGCGACTCAATGCCTTGACATGCTAGGTGTGATGAGCTTGCTGCAATCGGGCCGCGTACATCTAGGATTCCTTGGCGCCGCCGAAGTGG
>JAOAPL010000280.1 GCA_025462925.1 Acidobacteriaceae bacterium | reverse complement strand
TTCAGCGCAAGCGGATCCTGGATCAGGCGCTGAATCGCCCGTTTCAACGGGCGCGCACCGTAAGCGCGGTCATAGCCCACGACAAACAGCAGCTCTTGCGCAGCCGAAGTCAACTCGATAGTGATCTTCCGGTCTTGCAGTATGCGCCGCAGGTCCTCCAGTCGCAGCTCAATGATGTGCTTCAACTGCTCCTCGGCCAGCGGATTGAAGATCACAATGTCGTCCACACGGTTAAGGAACTCGGGCTTGAAATGCGCGCGAAGCGCAGCCATCACTTGTTCCTGTGCCCTCTCAAACTCCTCGCTCGAACGCAGTCCTTCGCTGTTGAGGAACGCGGATCCCAGGTTCGACGTCATGATGATCACGGTGTTCTTGAAATCCACGGTTCGGCCCTTTGAGTCCGTCAAGCGGCCGTCGTCCAGAATCTGCAGCAGGATGTTGAAGACATCGGAGTGCGCTTTCTCGATCTCATCGAACAGCAGGACCGAATAAGGACGTCGTCGCACAGCCTCAGTCAGTTGGCCGCCCTCTTCAAAGCCAACGTATCCCGGAGGAGCGCCGATGAGCCGCGCTACCGCGTGTCTCTCCATGTACTCAGACATGTCGATGCGAATCATGGCGTGCTCGTCGTCAAAGAGGAATTCGGCGAGCGCCCGCGCCAGCTCGGTTTTTCCAACGCCCGTTGGACCGAGAAAGATAAATGACCCGATAGGACGACGCGGATCGCTTAGTCCTGCCCGCGAGCGCCGAATGGCATTGGAGACGCGTTCCAACGCCTGGTCCTGGCCGACGACGCGTTGCCGCAAGCGGTCTTCCATTTGCACCAGCTTGTGGATCTCGCCTTCGAGCATCTTCGATACCGGAATGCCCGTCCACTTGGAGACGATGCCGGCAATATCTTCTTCGTCCACTTCTTCTTTCAGCAGACGCGTTCCCTCCGGAAGCTTTTGAGCCTCGGCGCTCAGCTTCTTCAGCTCCTCTTCAGCCTGGCGCAAGAGGCCGTAACGGATCTCCGCAACACGTTGCAGGTTTCCTTGTCGCTCCGCAATCTGCTCTTCCGCTTTCAGTTCCTCGATGCGCTCTTTCACCTCGCGGACGCGCGAGATCAACTCTTTCTCCTGCCTCCAGCGGAGCTTGAGCGCGTTTGATTGTTCGCGCACTTCGGCGAGCTCACGCTCGACGATCGCCAGTCGTTCGCGGGAATTCGGGTCGGACTCCTTTTTCAACGCCTGCCGCTCGATCTCTAGCTGCGTTGCGCGGCGCTCGAGCTCGTCGATTTCCGTCGGCATCGAATCGATCTGAATGCGAAGGGAAGCAGCGGCTTCGTCGACAAGATCGATTGCTTTGTCGGGAAGAAAGCGGTCGGAGATGTATCGCGAAGATAGTGTGGCTGCGGCAACGATGGCCGCGTCCTTTATTCGGACACCATGATGCACTTCGTATTTTTCTTTCAGCCCGCGAAGGATCGCGATAGTGTCCTCAACACTGGGTTCGCTGACCATCACAATCTGGAACCTGCGCTCCAAGGCAGCGTCTTTTTCAATGTATTTTCGATATTCGGCGAGGGTCGTCGCGCCCACAGCGCGCAGCTCTCCACGAGCGAGCGGCGGCTTTAGCATATTAGAGGCATCGATCGCGCCTTCGGCCGCGCCTGCTCCTACCAGCGTATGCAATTCGTCGATGAATAGGATGATCTCGCCGGCAGAGTCTTCAATCTCTTTCAATACTGCCTTGAGGCGGTCTTCAAATTCGCCGCGGTACTTCGCTCCAGCGAGCATCGATCCGAGATCAAGCGCTACGACGCGCTTGTTTTTCAAGGCCTCGGGCACGTCACCGGAGACGATGCGTTGCGCGAGCCCTTCAACGATCGCCGTCTTTCCCACTCCGGGTTCGCCGATGAGCACGGGATTGTTCTTCGTGCGGCGGGAAAGGACTTGTATGACACGGCGAATCTCGTCGTTACGCCCGATCACCGGATCCAGTTTTCCGCGGCGCGCGAGCTCGGTCAAATCTTTGGCATAGCGTTCCAGGGCTTGATATTTGGCTTCAGGATTCTGATCAGTGACGCGCTGCGAACCGCGCACTCCGGTGAGCGCTTTTAGAATCGCGCCATGTGTGGCACCGTGCTGCGCCAGGAGTTTCTGAGCAGCGTCATTCTTGGCTTGCGCAATGGCCAGAAGCAAGTGCTCGGTGGAGACGTACTCGTCCTTGAATAAGTCCGCCTCTTTGAAAGCCTGGTCCAAGACCTTGGAAAGTTGTTGCGACAGTGATGGCTGTGCTGCCTGACCGCTCAATTTCGGCAGACGCTCGGTCTCAGTCAAGGCCTCAGACCGCAACGTCTCGGGGCTTGTGCCTAACTTGGACAGCACTGGCGCTATCACGCCTTCCTGGTCCGCAGCCAGCGCCATCAGGAGATGGACAGGCATGATCTCAGGATTGCCATGTTCAGCCGCAATCTCTCCGGCGCGCTGAATGGCTTCCTGCGCTTTGATGGTAAGTTTGTCCCAACGTATTGCCATAATCAGTTCTCGTATTTGTAGAGATTTTTATAATACAGATGCGTGGCGCAAAAAACGGGAGACGTCCCCGCCTCCCGTTCGACTTAAAGCCTTTTTCTTCCGGCAGGATCAAGCTGCCTGAGTGCTTCCCTTAATTTCTTTGGTGGTCGCGCTTGCAGGGCTGGTGCCCACCTTGATCTGCTTGGGCTTGGCCTCTGCGCGCTTTGCCAATTTGATGGTCAGAATGCCGTTTTCAAAATTGGCATTTACGTTGTCGCCGTCCACTGTGTTGGGCAGGCTGAACGAGCGCGTAAACGATCCGTAACGACGCTCGATCCTGTGAAAGTTCTCTTCCTTCACATCCTTTTCAATCTTGCGCTCACCCCGAACTGTCAGGGTGTTGTTCTCCATTGTGATATTGATGTCCTTCGGGTCGACTCCCGGGATTTCCATCTTCAGGACGATGTTCTGGTCGTCCTCATAGATATCGACAGGCGGAACAAAGGTGCCGCTGGTGAGCAACTCGTCGCTGCCCCTGCCGTAGTCCTGGAAGATCCGGTTCAAATTTGATTGCAAAACGTTCATTTCACGGAAAGGATCCATACGAGAAAGCGTAGCCATACTCTAACCTCCAAAGCGAATAATTTGGTCTGTGAAACCTTTGATGCTGAATTAACAACACAACAATCATAAAACCTTAGTGTGTTATTGTCAAGTCATGCAACCAGCTTTGTTATCATCTGATTACAACGAATTTTACTCTATGAAATCCAGCAGATAAAGCACTTCAGGTAGGCGGTTTCTGGGATCGTGGCCACAATCGGATGGTCTTTGGATTGGCTGCGTCTTTCAAGAATTTTGACTGTGCGATGCGCGTCGGCAGCCGCCGAGGCCAGCATTTCAGAGAAATCGGCCTCGCTGACGTGATGCGAGCATGAATTCGTAACCAGGATGCCGCCGGGTCGCAGCATTTTCAAGGCCCGCAGATTGAGTTCCTTGTATCCGCGCAATGCGGTGGGCAAGGCGCGCTTGCTTTTTGCGAATGCCGGTGGATCAAGCACGATGGTGTCGTACTGTTTGCCTTCGGATGAAAAGTCTTTCAGCAGGTCAAAGGCGCTGGCTTCGATCCACTCGATCTCGCCGCCTTTCAATTTGCCTGCATTGGCTAGCGCATTTTGTTCGGCGACCTCCAAGGCCGCTCGTGAGGAGTCCACGCCGGTGACATGCTGGCACACCCGTGCAAGATGCAATGCAAAGCCACCTTGATAACAGAAGACGTCGAGGGCCTCTCCGTGCGCATAGGCAGCGGCTGCAGCATAGTTTTCGCGCTGGTCGAGAAACGCCCCAGTCTTCTGCCCCGCGGCCGCGTCGAAATGGAAATCCAACTGGTTCATCTGGAAACGGGCGGCGCTGTTGCTTCCGTGTAGAAGCTTGATGTCGAAGGCTGGAAGGTTTTCCAGTTGGCGAATGCGGGGCTCGCTTCGCTCCACCACACTGACGTTGTTCCCAAATTCTGCTAGAAGCGATTTAAGTGCGGCATCGCGCAAATCGGGGCGGTCCATGGCTTGCGTCAGAACTTGCAGCGTGATCACGTCATTGTAGCGATCTACGATGAGGCCGGGGAGCCCGTCGGCCTCGCTGAAGACGACGCGATATGCGTCGCTGCCGTGAACCACACGATTTCGATAATCAACTGCTGCCGCAATACGCGTGCGAATCAGATCCTGCAATTGCTTGCCGTCGTCTTCCAGCGCGTTGTCCGAGATCATGCGCAACGCAATCTGCGAAGAAGAACTGGAGAGCGCCGATCCGAGGGTCTTGCCACGCTCGTCCACTACATGGACTAGCGACGCCGAGGGAACCGAAGCGGGAGCTTTCTCCGAGAGGTCAGAAAGATATACCCATGGATGTCCGCCGCGGAGGCGCTTTGCGGCCCGTGTATTCACAGCAATGCGTGCAGTTGTCTGCTGAGCGGGCATAGGCGTGGACTTACTTTTGCCGCTTCTCAATGGATTCGATGGCTGCGCGTACGTTGTCGGCCTTGGGGCTTTCGGGAGATTCTTTCAGAAACGTCCTGTATTCGGCTGCGGCTTCGTCTAGCTTATCCTGCAACACCAAAACCCGCGCCGCAATGAGGTGAGAAAGTGTGAAACGCTGGTGTTCCATGGTGTGCACCTTGCGCGCATTGGCCAGCGCAACATCCAGCTGGTGGGAAGATAATTGCGCATTGGCCAACAATGTCAACGCTTCAGGATCCATAGGACTCAAGGCACTGGCTTTTTCCAACAGCGGTAGGGCTTCCGAGAAATTGTTTTTCATGACAAGGCATCGGGCCAGATTGACGTAAGCACCGGCGTTGTTAGCATCGGCGCGCACTGCCTGCTCGAAGAGCTTCTTTCCGTCATCTGGACTGCCAGATTTCATGGCAATGACGCCGAGATTGTTATATGCACCCGCATACTGCGGATATATTTCGGTGGCTTTGGAAAAATGCTTTTGAGCTTCAGGCATGTCATTCTTCGACATGCTGGAGACACCCTTTTCGAATTCCTTGCGTGCCTTATCGGGGATATTCAATACCGCGGCAGAGATATTGCCCTGATTGCTGGATTGCTGGGCATCAGTCTTCTTTGTTTTTACGCGCACGGTTTCAAAGTGAACCGATTCGCGGGATTCCACGGCGAAAGTTGTTTCCGAATTATCTTCAATGTCGATACCGCTGACGCGGAGTCTGTAATTTCCGGGGAAGACACTGTGGAACGTCACCTGTCCCTGATCACGGGTGAATTGTTGAGCGACTATGGCGCCACCGCTGGCGAGCAAGTCCACACGGATCTGCCCGTCGGCAGGCCGTTCATTCTCATAGGTGATGCGCACTTCCACGTCCGCTGGGCGCAATCCTGTTGAGCCAGGGGCATTGGCGACTTGAGCGATGCTGAATGACGAGACCAGCGCAAGCGTGGTCAAGAAAAGAAAGGCGCGGAAAATGGAACGACTTTGCATCCGATCACCGGAGCGTTCGCCTAGTGGGCCGTGGGTACTGCCGCCGAAGTACCGGGCGCGATACGGGCTTGCAGTTGGAACTCTTCCAGCATGTCAGCCGGGAGCTGATCCTCAAAATCCTGCTGGATGTTTAGATGCTCCGGGTGGAGGATCAAGGCGTCCGACAAAAATTCAGGAAAGGCTTCTCGGAATGTAGTCTTTTTCTTAACAACTTTGTCGTGCAATTGCCCCGTCAACGCGTCAAAGGTACGCATGGTGCAGCCGCCCTTGGAATTGGCGAAGTAAGCGAACCTACCGCTTTCCCCTCCCGTACGCAAATAGAACCACGCACGCTCATTCGCGCGCAGGCCCCCTTTGGCGCCTCGGCCACCCTGGGGCGGCTCGGGTTGGCGGCTCGCATCGTGATAAAGAATGCGCCCGCAGGAGTCACAGGTGACCAACTCAGAATTTGAAAGAAGCTCGTTGTATTTCTGTGGACGCATCATCACGTTACAGGCGCTGCATTTGTGATCGAAGGCAGCCGCGATGGCGCCCTTGCGCTTGCCGGCTACGCGCTCATAGTTGGCGAACATGGCCGGATCGACGCCGTCGCGCAAGCTGTGCCGTTGCTGGTTCAGTTCTGCAAGCTTCTTCTCATCTTCCGTCGTGAGCGCCCTTGCGTGGGCCTTCTCTTTTTCTACTTCGTCGGTCTCGAATTTGAGTTCTGTTTCCGCCGCTTTGAGTGAATTCGCAAAACCTTCCGAAGAATCCATGCCGGCCAGGATCTGTTCTTCGCAATCGTTTATGTGCTTCTGCGCGAATTCGATCTCGTGCATCAAGGCCTTGTATTGTTCGTTGGTCTTCACCGCCAGCGATTGCTCGCGAAACTTTGATATCTTCTGCTGCCAATCCTGAATGTCAGATTCCAACTTTCGTTTGTTGGCTTCGTGGTCCTTGATGGCGGTCTTGGCGACCTCTACCTGGGCTTTGGCGGTTGATAACTTCGTTTCAATCTCGGCCGTCCGCTTCGGCAATGAGGCGATTTCATCTTTGAGGCGGGCAATTTCCTGGCTAACCTTGTCCAGTTCAATTAGTTTCTGCAAATCAGGATTCATAAGGAAGGGGTACACAAATTGTAGCACTTTCGGCAGCCGGACAGGGCACTCAGCCTAGGTGAGACGTCATCCAGAGACGTACCATGCACGCGAGCGAGGCAATTGCGCCGATGCTGAAATAGAGATTATGGATGATTTCGCGGCTAGGCACGTCAGGGAGCCTCAAGCCACGCTGGTTAAGCATGACGACCAGCCGACGCTCGTGTTCCAGCATGAAATCCGCGATCTGCCTATGGAAGCAGAGGATGAGCAGCGCCAACACCAAACGTGCGATTTCTAATATCATGCGGAATCTGGACTCTAGCCCAAAGGAATCAGTGGTTCCAATCAGGTGAAAGACCTAGGCTTCTCACAAACATTATGCTCACTCCGAAGCACACGTTAGGCGACTTCGAACTTACCATTCTCTCCGACGGCACCTACTTTCTTGACGGCGGATCCATGTTCGGCGTAGTGCCGAAATCGTTATGGAGCAAAAAGGCACAGGTCAACGAACGCAACCTGATGGATTGCGGACTGAATTCCGTCCTGGTACGAACCGGCGAAAAGAATGTCCTCATTGAGACCGGTATCGGCAACAAACTTTCCGACAAGCTCAAGGCCATCTACGAGCCTCAGGAGTTGCTGATGAAAAGCTTTGAGGCTGCTGGAGTCTCGCCAGATGAGATCGACATTGTCATTAATTCCCATCTGCATTTTGACCATTGCGGCTGGAACACGACTTACAAGGATGGCAAGGCCGTTCCGACATTTCCGAATGCAAAGTATTATGCGCAGCGCGGCGAATGGGAACATGGCCGCAAGCAGCTGGAGCGCGACAAGATCAGCTACATGAGTGACAACTACGATCCGCTGATCAACAGCGGACAAATGCAATTACTCACGGGTGATGCGCAGATACTTCCGGGAATTTCCGTCGCGGCCTATCCAGGGCACACGCGCAATATGCAAGGCGTGATGATCGAGAGTGGAGGAAAGACGGCGTGCTACATCTCAGATCTGATTCCCACCGCCGCACACATCGACCTCACTTGGGTGATGGCATACGATCTTTTTCCTCTGGAAACGATTGAAAGCCGCAAACGCTATTACAGCCGCGCTATCCCGGAGCAGTGGCTCACGATCTTTACGCACGACCACACTATGCCATGGGCCTATCTGGAATCGCCGAAGCCGGGGAAGATTACAGTGAAGGAAATACCAGGCTCGTGAATCACTTTACCGGCTGATAGCTGAGATACTTCTCCATGGGGATCTCGAAATAAAACAGGTCATGCCCTTTGGAATCGGTCAGCCCGGTTACCACCAGCTTGGCTCCGGCGAGCGGGCTATCAATATCGCCTACGTCAAAGAACAGGAAGCCTGATTGATTTCCGTGCGGTTCCACTGCCCGCGCCATGAATTGGGAATCTTTCACTTCGTCACGCGCTTCCTTGCTGATGGTGGTGGATTTCTTTTTCGGCAGCGGGAAAGGGCGCTGCGGCTCGTCGCCGCGCGTGGTCTGTTTGGAGATCCGCCGGAAAATATCGTCGGGCTCAGCGGGGCCGACCTTGCTGCGCTTTCTGGTGACTAGCGTGACTTTCATGTCTGCCAGTGAAACGGCTCCATCGCCATCATTGGAAAGAATCAAGAAGATAGGCAGGAAGCCTTCTCTTTTGTAATCCACGGTAAACGTGCCGGCAGTTTTTTCCGGCATGTCATAGGGAT
>JAOAPL010000268.1 GCA_025462925.1 Acidobacteriaceae bacterium | reverse complement strand
AGTTCTGCATGAATCCGTTGGGACGCAGAAAGGTGTGCGCAATCCCTGACGCCTCGATGTGCTTCTCGCTGGCCCGGTGTCTGCGTCCGAAGATGTAATCTTCCGCCTCGGCGCCGATGACAGACTGTTTCACAATGTGCCTGATGCCCGCTCGTTTTGCTGCGTCAACGAGCGGGAGTTCGAGATGGGTCCGCCCCGCAGGCGAGAGCAAGAAGAGCGTGTCCACACCTTCGAGCGCGGGAGCGAATGTCTCCGGGCGAGTGTAATCGAGCAGCACGGTCTCAGAACCGTTTGCCTTCGCTTTAGTCATCTTTTCGGTCACTGCGATCTTGAAAGGCGCACTGGTGGCCTTGAGTTGTTTGACGACTTCAGTTCCTAACGCGCCTGTAGCTCCGGTAACGAGAATCATAAGCCCTCCTTCAAGTGCTCATTAAGGCGAGACGAGTCGATGGATGAAGCTCTGCGAATCTGGCCGACTCGCGAATCAAGCTGCGGGGCCTTTTTTTTCGCGCCCATAAGTCTTCTCCCACCGCCGAACATCGCGTTCTACTTCCTGTGCATCCGGCATCTCCATCTCCGGATCCTTGTGGAGAATCGCTGGACCGGGATCTTCCGCGGCAGCCCTCGCTCTCTTGACCGCACGCTCCAACCTGTCGCGGTTGCGATTGAAGTACCAAGCCAATACCGGAATCGCAAGGCTTCCAAACATGAGGGCCCCGTTGCGCATCTTGCGCGCACGCTCCCGCCGCAGCCATCCGCCATCTGTGCCCGTGCCGTAAGGAACAGGTTCGAAAAGATTTCCGGGATTGTCTGCCGCAGGCTTCTGCTCGAAATGGTCTTTCTCGATCTTCTTGGCAGCCAACTTTTCGTACACGCCAGGCATGGCATTGTGAAACGCGGTCATGCGGCGCGCGGAACTTCCCACGAATACTTCGCGCTCGGGATGTTCAGCCAGGCGGATGATGGTGTCCGCGACTTCCTTTACGTCGTGCACCGGAGGCATGGCTTTCACCGGGTGTCCTGCATAGGTTCCGGCGTGCTGGAAAAAGGGGGTGTCGATGGTTCCGGGCATGACGGTGCAGACATTGATATCGGTGCCATCAAGTTCCTGGCGCAAGCACTCACCGAGAGAGACGATTCCGAATTTCGAGATTGAATAAGGACTGAAATACGCGCCACCCATTTTTCCGAGTTGCGATGCCACGTTAATCAGGGTGCCGCTTCCCTGCTGACGAAAGATCGGCAGCACGGCTCTCGCGCCGTTGACAGTTCCGAAAAGATTTACGTCGATGACGCGGCGGAAGACGTCGGACGGAAGCTGTTCGAGCTTGCCGGCAGCGCTGACTCCGGCATTGTTGACCCAGATGTCGATTTTGCCGAAGCGGCGGACGGCCTGCTTGGCAATGTTTTTGACGGCGGCTTCGTCGGAGACATCCGCCGGAACGGCGCGAGCTTCAGCGCCGAGGGCCTGACACTCTGAAACGAGTTCTTCAAGAGCGTTCTCACGGCGTGCTGCCAAGACCAGCGAAGCTCCTCGTTTCGCAAACTCCAGGGCTGTAGCTTTTCCAATACCACTGGAAGCCCCGGTGATGACGACGACTTCATTTTGAAAGGAACCGGACTTCGTCCGCAATCTTGTCTTTTCTGATCTTGTGGCGCGTGATTTTGTCTCAGGTATGTTTGTTTGAGTGCCTGTAACTGAACTCGTATTTGGGGATCTCATAAGGGAAGCTCCGAAAGGGTATGTCTCATTCGATGTGTACTGCGCGAAATTGTTGGCTTGGAATCGAGAGTGGGAACCCGGAATGGCGCATAATCGCAAAGTGAGCATTGCTCCTCAGCCCGCGCGCATCCAGCTACCATCCCTGGCGACTCCGCCTGCGACTGTCTTGGAATATTTGTGTGAACACTTTTCGCGAGTGCCCCGGGAGACTTGGGCGGCCCGTATCGATGCCCGAAAAGTTTGCGATGGCAAAAATGCGCCGATCACGGCAACTACGCGTTACCAGCCGGGAATGACGGTCTTCTACTTCCGGGAAGTTGAGCTGGAGGCAGAGATTCCGTTTGAAGAAAAGATTATTTTTGAGAACGAGCATCTGCTGGTTGCGGACAAGCCGCACTTTTTGCCTACGACCCCGGCAGGCAATGCCGTGAATGAATGCTTGCTGTACCGATTGCAACGACGCACTGGCAATCCGGATTTGGCTCCGCTGCATCGACTGGATCGGGAGACGGCGGGACTCGTGATGTTCGGCAAAGTTCCGGCGGAGCGAGCCGTTTATACCGGACTTTTCGCCGCTGGAGAGATCAAGAGAAAGTATCGGGCGGTGGCGCGAGTACCTGTGGAGCTTGAAATGGATTGCCGGGAATGGCTGGTGGAAAATCGATTGGAAGCTGGCAGTCCGTGGTTCAGGATGAAGATTGTGGCCGGTGAGGTGAATGCGCGGACAAAGATCTTTCTTAAGGATGTGCAAGAAGGATTTGGGGAGTTCGAGTTAAATCCGCAGACGGGGAAGAAACACCAGTTGCGCATACATATGATGTCACTCGGGTTTCCGATACTGAATGACGAGTTCTATCCGGAGTTGAAATTGCGGGAGCGGGGAGATTATTCCGATCCTTTGCAACTGCTGGCCAGCGAGATCAGGTTCAGAGATCCAATCAGCGGTGAGGAATTAGGGTTTCAATCGCAACGTCGACTGACGTGTCCCTAAGAGGATGCTCTCCGTGGGCTGGTGAACCACTCGGGCGGAAACGTCATCAAAACCAATATGCCTGTCGATAGTGCTCGAATCGAAAAACCAGTTCGCAACGTGAGGAAATTCCTTAAGAGAGCGCCGAAGCGTCCCACTCCGGATGAGATCCATGATCTGCGTACCAACACTCGCCGTCTAGAGGCAACAATCCAGGCTTTTGGGCTCAGCTCGAATGGCAACGAGCAACAACTTTTGCGGGAGTTGAAGCGCGTTCACAAGCGGGCTGGAAAAATCAGAGACATGGACGTGCTCACGGAGGACGCATCCACGATTCATCTGGACGGAGAGCAGGCTTGTGTTGTGCAGGTGCTGGAACATCTGGGAGCTGAGCGCAATAGGCATGTGAAGAAGCTGCGCGCGTTGGTGAGAAGAGACGGCCCCGAGATTCGCCAGCGGGAGAAGCGAAGTTTAAAGGACATGGAAAAGCTGTTGCAGAGTGGCAAGAATTCGAGGCCCTCCGGGCCCGTGGAGGCCATGGCCAATGCTCTTCAACTTTCGTCTGAACTTGCAGCGCCGGCGCGGTTGGATCGAAAGAACCTGCATCCCTATCGGCTCAAAGTGAAGGAACTGCGCTACGTTCTGCAATTGGCAAACGATTCCGATCACCAACAGGTTGTGGAGAAGCTGGGCGAGGTCAAAGATGCCATCGGCGAGTGGCACGACTGGGAAGAACTCATCGGGATTGCCAACGGAGTGATCGACCACGGATCCAATTGCAAATTGCTACGAGAGCTGAGGTCGATCAGCAGCTCGAAATTCGCTCGTGCCTTGTCCCTTGCCAATGCTATGAGAGACACCTATTTCCCCAAAGCTTCTACCGATGGGTCCAACTCACGCGACGCTAAGACTCCGATGCTGACGCGCCCGGTGCTGACCGCCATTTCAGCTATCGCGGCGTAGAAAGTATCTCTACGTAACGCGCACATCCAATAACGCCAGCCAATACTGGACAGATTGCAAGCTGAAGCCGCAAAGGATGAGTGCAATGCCGAAGATGCCGAGGCGCCGCTCGGGAAGGTTGTCAGCGTAGTACTCGATGAAGGGAGTCACGCTCGCGCCGATGCCGGTGACGAGTCCGGTCACAAGTCCTACCCGAATCGCAAATGCCCAAGGATGATCGACGTGATGTATCAAGGCGCTACAGATCAATGCGGTTGCGATGTAGCCGATGGTGCGGACGACGGTTCCCCAAAATAGACGTGGGGTGAAGCGCGGGCGCAGGTCTACAAAATAATCGGTCGTCGGACGCATGCCGCGAGAGTAAGCCAAAACCTGGCCGATTGTGGTGAGAACGGCAAATGCGATTGCGAATCCGAGGCCCAAGGTTCTGTACAGGCCAGCAGCAAAACCGGCGGAACGAATCGCGCTGAAGAATGCTTCCCACGGCAAAGAGTAATGATCGAGGCCGCGAGCCGCTCGATTGAACTCGATCGAGAGGGTAATGCCGCTGGTGATCCCGGCGGTAAGCCCGAAGAAGAAACCTAGTCCAAGGCCGTACCCGATTCCGAAGATGACGGAATAAGTCACGGCACGGGTTATCAGTCGCAATGGGCCGTGCTGTCCTCCCAGCAGATCGTAAGCAAGGTAAAGACTCCCGAGCACGTCGAGAGAGATTCCGGCGATGCTGATGGCCGCGACAGTATGGTGATCCACTTCATGATTGTACGTTTTCGGGGACTCGGCGTAAGGCCTTCGCGGTGGCAACCAATTAAGGGTTTGTACCATCGTAGTAGTGCCACTGTTCTCTGGAATAAGTTGTTCCCCCACCTTTGATTGTTTGGAGATGCAAACCTATGCGACTTGTACAGTACCTATCTCTTTGTCTCCTTTTGGCCGTTTCCCTAACCAGTTTTGCCTCGACCCCGAGCAGTGGGACATTGAATGCTCCGGTGAGCGGCGCAACCTCTAGCGTGAGTTGGGGCGGTGGTCCTTACACCGGCGCCACTGCGGACCCAACTGCCTGCAGCACCTTGACCTGCGATACTTACACTCTTCAAGTGAACGTTCCCGCTACGTTTTATTCGTCGAACCCGAACTATTCGGTGCAGGTTGCCATCAACTGGGCGAGTAACACCAATGACTTCGACCTCTATGTAAAGGATGCGTCCGGAAACACTGTCTGCTCTTCCGGCCAGAGCATGACGGTTTCAGAGCAGGCTGACTGCGGCCAACTTCCCTCCGGTACTTACACTGTGCAAGTAGTAGCGTTTGCGACTGTTAATGCGACGTATTCAGGCGTCGCCAGTCTTGGACCTGAGCCAACGAACGCGGTGGGCAAGGCGCGATACAAGTCCGGCAAGTTTGCATTCAGCACTCCGCTCACTCTTCCCGGTCCGCCTGATCTGGCGTTGAACGCCCAGGGCATTGAGCCTCGGGTAAAGACGGATGCGTTGGGCAACATATATGCCGCGGCAATCCAGGGTGTTCCGGCCGGCACAGACGCATGGAAATCCATCGACGGTGGAAAGACGTTTACATACCTTGGCGAACCGGATGGAGCACAGGCTGCGGCAGCATTGGGCGCGCGTGGAGTCGGCCTTGGTGGTGGCGATGAAGACCTCGCGCTGGGCACATCGGGCAATGTCTACGTCAACTCGCTCTGGTTGGGATCGGGAACTCAGAGCACATCATTGAATGGCGGAAATACTTGGCTGGTGAATCCTTTCTCTTCGGATATCCCGGCAGAAGATCGCCAATGGATCGCCTCCAATGGCAATAACGAGCTTTATCTCACTTACAAGCAGCTTGGTGCTTTGCTTACCGGCACCGAGTCGGTAATCGCTTTGAAGTCGTTCGACGGCGGTATTACATGGCCGCAGGTCTCAACGGTGACAACTCCGGAAATGGGAGTTCAGCCGGGAGATCAGGGCAACATTGAAGTCGACGCCGTCAGCGGAAACGTTTACACCGTCTTCTTCAGTACCGATGGCAAGACGCTGTACATTGCGCGCTCGACTGACGGTGGCAAGACGTGGATATTGAAGCTGGTCTATTCCGTCCCTTCGGGATCGCTGGTGAATGTTTTCCCGTCATTGGCAATCGACAAGGCGGGAAATCTCTATATCGTCTTTTCCGATAGCCACAACGTCTTTTTGACCGCGTCGAGAGATCAAGCCGCGACGTGGTCAGTTCCGGTACGTGTGAGTAACGGATCGGGAACGAAGAGCGCGATCGGTCCATGGATCACCGCGGGTGACGCAGGCAAGGTGAACATCACTTGGTGGGGCACGACGGCGGCCAGCAACAATGACGCGACGGCGCAATGGAAAGTGTTCTTTTCGCAGTCGCTGAATGCGTTGCAGAGCATTCCGACGTTCTCGCAAACCACCGCGACAGACGTCATGCACCAGGGAGCGATCTGCACCAACGGCACGGGATGCGCAACCGGCACGCGCAACCTGGCTGAGTATTTCGCGCCCGGCCTGTATCTGGATGGCTCGGAATTGATCGTCTATTCGGATGACTTTCACAATGCAAGTCCGGTGGCGACGTTCACGCGCCAGACGGGCGGGACGACTGTCACTGGAAGATAGTTGAGCACTGTTCAACAGAAGGCCCGCCTCGCGGCGGGCCTTTTTATTTGCGCGCTTCCGATCCGGTTTAGAGCGAATCCAAGAACGCCATGAGGGACGTCTTCTGCGCCGAAGTGAGGGCATTGAATCGCTGTCGCACTGTGTCCGCTTGTCCAGTATGACGCTTGATCGCGTCCTCCTTAGTTAAAGACAGACCATCATGCATGAGACGGTTTCGTGTTCTCAATGCCCACAGAGGAGCAGTTCGAATCTGATTGGCTGTAGATGCAAATTCGGCAGTAGGCAGGAATGGAATGCCGTCGCCAGAGCCGATGTTGTGCAGCAGGAAATCGCTATAGGGGTGGATGATCTTGTTGCCCAAAGCAGCCGAAACTGTAAGAGTGCCACCATTGATCTTTGTCCCTGCCTTAGCTGTCGCGATGGACGAAACGTGACAAACTGAGCAGCCGATCTTGTTAAAGATCGCATCGCCCGTTTGCACATCCGGAGTAATAGGCCCGCGCGACGGGGCTTTGGTGGCCCTCATGAAATCAGAGAATGCAGTGATGTCGCCGCCGTTATCTTCCGGTTCGGGCACAGGATCGTACGACGTACCATACCCGACGTAGCGGCCGCCCGAGGTATTTTCTTCCGGGAAGAGAGGGTTGGTGATTCCCATTTCATTAACGTAGGCATCGGCCGCAAACGACTGAAGGCTCCCATGCTGGCTCTTCCATCCAAACCGTCCTACACGCGATTGATCATTCGCCTCGAGAATCGGAACAACAAGTGCCGTGCCACGCATAGCCGCGGGCTGGCTGTCTCGGATGGAGAGCAAGGTTCCATCGGCAACAGCTTCGACGAATCCAGCGCCGAGAATGTTAGTTGATATTCGGAACGTGCGGACTTCATCTTGCGCCGCAGTGTGTTCAACAATCTCAGGGTTGGTAGCACGGGATTCTATTAGAGATCCACCCAACGAATTGTAAAAGACCCCGCTTGCTACATGGCCGGCGCGTTGCTCCGCCACTTGGCTTGCCCCGCCGGTGACGACGTTCTGGTGGCATTCCCTGCAACTCTGGGCGTTATACGTCGGCCCGAGGCCATCTTGAATGGTCTCCACTTTCTCGAAAACGGTTTTATCGGAATCGAACGTTGCCTGGTCAATGAATCCGTTTGTGACGTTATCAAAACCCGTCGGCGCCTCAGCGGCACCACTGGTCAGTGAAGCACTGCTTTCCGCGTTGGCAACTGTGGAAGGATGAAAATTCTGCATGCGTTGCTGGAATTTGGAACTCGATTGGCTTTGGGCGATCAAGCCTACTGTGGCTAGTCCGAATGACAGACCTATCAACGTGACGATTGCGGCATCTTTCTTCTTCGTTCGCATATTTGCTCCTTTAAGAAGAACGCGTGCTTGAGTTCGAGTACTGTTTTCTTGAATAGTAGAGTTCTGGTCGGGATTACTCGCTAATGCAGTAGAACTCTCGTTGAGATTGCGAGTTGATGGGATGAGCAGAGGAGCAGCTCCGGTTGTGCGCATCGTGGTAGTTGAAAATTTTCCGCGTGGTAGCGGGCTAAGTAAGGGCGGCGGCCTTAGAGGGAGTAGCCTTTGCGGCGGAGTGGCGCGGTGATGCAGGGCAGCAAATATCTTTCTTGGCTGCCTCGGATCTGAACATCACCTTGTCGGAGGTGATGGGGAGATCGCGCCGGCGCACAGTAAATAGATTAAGGAAGTAGGTGTTGCTTTGTGTGATTAAGGTATCGCACCCATATTGTGAGTTCCTGAAGTCTGGGATATAACAATCCCACCACACTTCAAAGGACCTCAATGCCCCCCTTACGTTTACTTGTGCTTGCCTGCTTTGCTTCGTTGCTTCTTTCTCCCGCCCTCTTCGCCATCGACGATTGGCAGCCAGTCGATCCCGCTGATTTGAAGCTCACCAGTGAACCGAAGCAGCCCGGAGCCGACGCGGTAATACTTTACCGCGAAGAAATCTATAACGACCTGCTCAAGTTCCAGTCAAATTACGTTCGCATCAAGATCCTCACGGAGAAAGGCAAGCAGCGCTGGAGCGACGTCGAGGTTCAGTACGATCGCGGATCCGTGAAGATTGGGGAGATCAAAGCCCGCACCGTCCATGCGGATGGAACCAGCATTCCCTTCAGTGGCGAGAGCTTCGACAAGACCATTCTGAAAGGACACGATGCAACAGGCAAGCTTCGAAACATTCTTGTGCGGGCCTTCACGCTTCCCCAGGTGGAAGTAGGCAGCATCATCGAATACAAGTACACCCTACGGTGGGACGACCTGTACTACATGGGCTCAAGCTGGATGATCCAGGACGAGCTCTATCAACGAAAAGCTGTTTTCAAGTATTTTCCTTTCAACTTCGGCAGCACTAGCACCTATCTTCAAGATAGCCGCGGCAGAAACCTGAATAACGTGTCATGGGTTCCCTTTCTGCCCGCCGGATCGGTGCAGCCTAAGTACCGCGAAGATCGCATACAGGGCAACGTTATTGAAATGGTGATCGAGCAGGTTCCCGCATTCCTGGAAGAGGAGTACATGCCTCCTTCGGACCAGTTGAAATACTCGGTTCGATTTTTTTACACGAATGGCAACAGTGCCTCGCAAGGGGCCGACGACTTCTGGAAACAAGAAGCGAAGTACTGGGAAAAGGACGTCGAAAAATTTATAGGCCATCGTGATCGGATGGCGGCGGTGGCCGCGCAAATGGTTGCTGCCACAGACACTCCCGAGCAGAAGGCGCAAAAGATCTATGCAGAAGTGCAAAAGCTGGAAAATCTGAGCTACGCGCGGGAACGCACCGGCGCCGAGAACAAAAGCAACAAGCTGCCCGTTTCCGCTGAGGAAGTGCTGAACCAAAAACGCGGTTACCGCTCTGATATCAACCGCTTGTTCATATCTTTGGCCCGAGGTGCGGGGTTGTCAGCGTATGCGATGAACGTTTCCACGCGAGATCGATGGCTGTTTCAACGCATGATACTCAACGGGGATCAACTGAACAGCGAGATTGCAATAGTGGAGATTTCAGGAAAAGAAATCTTTCTCGATCCGGGCACCAAGTTTTGTCCTTATGGCTTCCTCTACTGGAAGCGTACCGGTGTTCAAGGCATGCGGCAGACGTCATCCGGGAAAATTGAATTTGCGCGAACGCCCCAACCGGACTACAAGGACAACATGGTGAACCGCACCGGAACCATGAAGCTGTCAGAAAGTGGCGAGCTTACTGGAAAAGTGAATGTATTGTTCTTTGGCCAAGAAGGGATTGACCATCGTCTTGAGGCGCTCCGCAATGATGAGCAGCAGCGCAAAAAGGACTTGGAAGACGAACTGAAGCAATCGCTGCCCGCAGGTTCCACAGTTACTTTAGAGCAGGTCACTAATTGGGATGATGCAACTAAACCCCTGGCCGCTCGCTTCGATGTCTCAGTTTCGCAGTTCGCAAGCTCAGCAGGCAAGCGACTACTGGTCCCGACAACTCTGTTTCGCGCTCGCAACACGCAACCCTTTGCCCATCCCACGCGTGTTCAGCCTGTGTACTTTTTCTATCCCTACATGGACGTGGATGGGCTGACAGTGCAATTGCCCGACACCGTGCACGTGGAGCAGCTTCCGAAAATGGAGAAGGACACACATGATTTCGCTGCCTATTTGACAAATCCGACCTCGGACAAACAGACCCTGCAATTCCATCGGGAACTCCTCATGGGCGGTTTTGTCTTTCCAGTGAAGGACTATCCAGAGATTAAGACCTTCTATGAACACGTGAACGCCGGGGACGAGCAGCAAGCAATTCTCAGCGTAAGCGCCAACGGCCAAGCGAAAGCCAATTAAGCCGCACTTGTAGCTGCGAAATGAAATCCGATGAAATCTATGTTCAATTGGAGAACAGTTCTCTTTCTTTTCTGGCTTCTAGGCTCAGCGTTTGGCGCACAGCCGCGCATCCCGGACTGGATGCGCCAGGCTGCGGCCGAACCCGTAACGTTTGACAAAGAAGCGGAAGCCGCTGTTCTGCTGGACGAGCAGGTGGTCACAGTGCTTCTTGACGGCCAAGTGGAGACCATGCACCGGCGCGTGATAAAGATCCTCCGCCCACAGGGGAGCGACTATGCAAATCTCTACTCCCGCTTCGACAAGGATCGCCAGATACTTTCATTGCACGCATGGAGCCTGAGCAGCAAGGGAGCAGAATATGAACTGAAGCCAAAGGACTTCTCGGAGACCGGCTACAGCGAAGAGCTTTATTCAGACATTCACGTGAAGTTTGCACGAGCGGCAGCAGCCGACCCCGGCACGATCATCGGATTGGAAGAGGTGCATAGATCGCGGACGTACTTGCCCGAAGAAATTTGGGACTTCCAGGAAACCATCCCGGTGCACATCGCTCGTTACACTGTCCAGTTACCCTCGGGTTGGGAATACAAGGCGATGTACTTCCGTCATCCCGTGGTTCAACCCGCCACGTCTGGCGTAAACAATTTCACATGGAACATTAAAGATGTTCCGGGGATAGAATCCCAGCCTTCAATGCCGCCTGAATCGGCGTTAGCGGCACGAATGACTCTCGCCTATTACGGCCCGCAAGAATCTTTCCGTTTCGGGTCTTGGGATAACATCGGCCGTTGGTATGCCAACCTCAGCAAAGATCGGCGCAACAATTCTGTCCAGATCGAGGAGCGCGCACATCAACTGACTGCGGGGCTCCCTGGAACCTTCGACAAGGCAGCCGCTTTGGCAAGCTTCTTACAAAAGAAGATCCGTTACGTAGCCATTGAGATTGGCATTGGAGGATACCAGCCTCATTTTGCAACTGACGTTTACCGCAATGGGTACGGTGACTGCAAGGACAAGGCCACATTGCTTTCCAGCTTGCTGCATGACGTTGGAGTGTCTTCACAGCTTGTGCTCGTGCACACGAATCGCGGCACAGTTGTTCCCGACGCACCCTCCGCATACTTCAATCACGCGATACTCGCCGTGGAATGGCCAGCCAGCGAGTCTCTCGATCCTCGCGTTCACTCGATGGTGACTAGCAAGTCAGGGCGCCGATGGGTCATTTTCGACCCCACCGACGAGTACACTCCATTCGGAGATATTGGGAATCACCTCGAAAGCAATTATGTGCTGGTCTCGGGCGATACGGGTGGTGAGTTGGTTCAACTTCCTCTAAGCAAACCAGAGCGCAATGAATTTCGTCGCACAGGCAAACTGAAACTGCAGGAGGATGGCTCTCTCAGCGGGGAAATTGAGGAACTGCGCACCGGCGACCTCGCCTGGACACAGCGTGCACATATCCTTGGGCGATCAGACGATCAGCGAAAAAAGGAAATTGAGGGATTCCTGGCCCGCTATTTCAGCGGGTTCGTGCTCGAAAATCTTAAAATCGAAAATCTTGGCGAGACCGAAAAAGATTTGGTGATTCGTTACAACTTCACTGCACGCAATTATTCCCGGAATATGGGGGCGCTCATTTTGGTTCGCCCCGGCGTATTGGGGGAGCATTTCAAGGAAGTCGGTGACGAGCCCCGAAAATATCCAGTGCACTATGCATTTGCGAGCCACCACTCAGACAGCTTTAGCATTGAATTGCCGGGCGACTATTCCGTTGACGAATTGCCGCAACCGGCGGTTGCCGAGATGGGATTCGCATCGTATAGCAGCAAATCAGAGGTCCGCAGCAACATTCTCACATACAGTCGCGACTACACCGTCCGGGAAGTCTCAGTTGACGCCTCGCGGGTGGAAGAAGTGAAGCGGCTGAACCGCATCATGGCCGCCGACCAGCGCAGCAATGCTGTATTTAAGAAGATGCAGTGAAACTTCGCCCAGCCGGTACTAAGTCCGACTACACACCATAATCAATCATGCCGCTGGTGCGAGCTTAACGGGTCTAGCTGCGGCCGCGTCTGCAAACACTTTGTCGAGCGTGATTGGGAGGTCGCGCACGCGCACACCGGTCGCGTGGAAGATAGCGTTGCCGATCGCTGCTCCCGTGCCAACGATCCCGATTTCTCCCAGTCCTTTAATGCCGAGTGGATTGACGATCGAATCGTGTTCTTCGACAAAGATCACTTCAATATCATTTACGTCGGCGTTGACGGGCACATGATACTCGGCGAGATTGTGGTTCATATATCGTCCGAATTTCTGGTCCATCACGCTCTCTTCTTCCAAGGCCATGCCGATGCCCCAGACGATCCCGCCCATAATCTGACTTCGCGCCGTCTTTGGATTCACGATGCGACCGCCGGCGATCGCGCTGACAACGCGCGAAACGTCAATGGTGCCGAGGTCTTCATCAACTTTCACTTCCGCGAATATCGCCGAATGCGGATGTATTGAGTATTTGGATTGCTTTTCGGAATCGGGATTGCTGTCTGCCGTTTCTGCGATGCTGCTCAGTCCTCCATGCCGCATCACCTCCTGAATGGAAACGTAACGGGAGGGACCACTGGTCAGCATCATCCGGCCATCGGCAAACGCGATCTCTTCCGATTTAGCGTTAGCGAGTGGCGACTTCGGCATAGCCTTCGCAACTGTAACCAGTTTTTCGCGAATTTTGTCGCACACTTGTTTCACTGCACTGCCGACTGAAGCCGCCGTGAACGAACCGCCTTCCACGGGCGCCTTCGGAAGAGTGGAATCGCCGAGCGTGAAGGTTACGTTTTCAATCGGCAGGCCGAGGGTTTCGGCGGCGATCTGCGTCATGACGGTGTAGGTTCCAGTCCCGATGTCTGCGGTGGCACTGCCAACTGTAAGTTTGCCCTCGGCTGTCAAAACAGCCTTCGCGCCGGCCTGCAATTGAGTGGTCTCCCAAATTCCGGTGGCAAGGCCCCAGCCAACAAGTTTCCCTTCGTCGCGCATGGAACGCGGTTCGGGAGTCCGTTTACTCCAGCCGAACCGCTCCGCTCCTTGCCGAAAGCATTCCTTGAGCTCTTTACTCGAGAACGGCTTGTTTTTGCTGAAGTCCTTCTCCGCATAGTTCTTGAGCCGTAGCTCCAACGGATCCATGTTGAGCTTGTAAGCCAGTTCGTCCATTGCGGATTCCAGCGCGTACAACCCCCATGTGGCGCCCGGGGCGCGCATGTCAACCGGGCTGTTTATATCCAAGTTCGCGACCGAGTGATCAAGCCTGACGTTGTCACAGCGATAAAGTTCACCCGACCACTGCACTACGGGTTCGCTGTATTCCTCGAACTGCGAAGTCTCCGCAAGAGCTTCGTGAATCAGTGCTTCGAGCGTGCCATCCTTCGCAGCGCCGAGGGCGACCCGCTGCAACGTCCGAGGACGATGCCCTATGGTGAACATCTGCTGGCGAGTCAGCGTGACTCTGACTGAGCGCTTCAATCCACGCGCCGCCATCACTGCTAGAAACAATTGATACTTGGGACGAAGCCCCGACCCAAAACCGCCGCCGACATATGGCGAGAGAAGGTGCACATCGTCGGGAGACAACCCGAAGACGTTGCAGACATATTGATGGCTGTTCGGCGTGCCTTGCGTCTTGTCATAGACAGTCAGTCTGCCGTCGGCTTCCCATACGACTGTCGTTGCAAATGGCTCCATGGGATTGTGGTGTTCAGCAGGGACTGAATATTCTGCATCGATTTGTACGGCCGAATTGGCGAAGGCTTTGTCGGGGTTACCGCGCGGCGGCGGCGGTGGTTCAACACCTTCTCTCGGTCTTGGTTTGTAGGCTTTGTCCCGCTGCTGATCCAAATCTGTCGCATGCGCTTCTGGTTCGTATTCCACTTGAACGAGCGACGCGGCATACCTCGCCAGTTCAAAGGTTTCGGCGGCGACAAGCGCAATAGGTTGACCGCTGAAAAGGACCTTGTCGTCTTTAAACGGACGAAACGGGGAGCCAGGAACGGCAACTTCATCCCAATAACTCTTGTCGGACTTTGCTGTGGGCGGTGCATTTTCGTGCGTGAATACCTGCAACACGCCAGTGAGGCTGAGTGCTTTTTCTGCGTCGATCTTCTTCGTTCGGCCCTTTGCAATTGCACTGGAAACTACCACGCCATAAGCAAGATTTGGAACGTTGTACTCGCCGGCGTACTTCGCTTGGCCGGTCACTTTGGCTCGTCCGTCCACGCGGCTGATGGGTTGGCCGATGTAATTGGTAGTCATCGCGGTGCCTCCATCTGGGCTGCATGCTTCAGGGCGCGCACAATCGCGCGCTTCGCGAGTTCGATCTTGAATGTGTTGTGACCGAAACCTTTGGCGCCGTGCATGATCACCTCGGCTACTGCTTGAAAGTTGTCCGAAGTAGCAGTCTTCCCGTTCAGCAACGCTTCTGCTTCCTTGCTGCGCCATGGCTTGTGCGCAACTCCGCCGAGTGCAAGTCGCGTCTCCTTAATCTTGTTGCCGTCCATTTCGAGAGCGGCTGCCACGGACACCAGCGCGAATGCGTATGAATGGCGATCACGCACTTTCAGATAAGCGTGGTGATCGGCAAAGCCTTTCGGCGGAAGGTCGATGGATGTGATGATCTCGTCCGCCTGCAGATTTGTGTCGATCTGTGGAGTGTCGCCGGGCAGACGGTGGAAGTCAGAAAACGGAATCGCGCGATCACCGTTCTTTCCGGTAACGCGAACAACTGCCTCCAGCGCGGCGAGCGCGACACACATATCCGAGGGATGCACGGCGATGCACTGATCACTGGTGCCGAGGACAGCGTGCATGCGGTTGAAGCCGTCGATGGCAGAACATCCAGTGCCGGGTTCGCGCTTGTTGCAAGGAGTGGCAACATCGTAGAAGTAGTAGCAACGTGTCCGCTGCATCAGGTTGCCGCCATTGGTTGCCATGTTGCGGAGCTGCGCTGATGCGCCGGAGAGAATTGCCCGCGAGAGCAGCGGATAGCGTCTCTCGACTTGCTCGTTGTAAGCGGTATCGGCGTTAGTCACCAGCGCTCCCAGGCGCAAGCCACCATCTTTGGTTTCCTCGATGCGGTTCAAGGGCACGCGATTGATGTCGATCAGCCGCGTTGGGCGGGCGACATTCTCTTTCATCAGATCGATCAGATTCGTTCCGCCGGCGATAAACTTTGCTGTCGCCTCTCGGGAAGCTTCGTTCACGGCAGAGGCTATGTCGCTGGCTCTGGTGTATGAGAAGTTGTTCATGGATGCACGCTCCTTTCATCCGCTACGCGATCCACGTTCCTTCTATGCGCCATGGCTTGTTGAATCGCGGCGAGGATGTTCGGATAGGCGCCGCAGCGGCAGATGTTTCCGCTCATCAATTCCCGGATCTCATCTGCGGTCGCGGCATGGCCTTCGCGCATCATTCCGATGGCGGAACAGATCTGTCCCGGCGTGCAGTAGCCACACTGGAATGCGTCGTGCTCAATGAATGCCTGCTGCAGCGGATGGAGCGCACCGTTTTGCGCGAGACCCTCGATGGTCATGACCTCGGAGCCGTCCTTCATGATGGCCAGCGTCATACACGAGTTGATGCGCTTGCCGTCGACGAGCACGGTGCAAGCGCCGCATTGTCCGTGGTCGCA
>JAOAPL010000248.1 GCA_025462925.1 Acidobacteriaceae bacterium | reverse complement strand
CAAAGACCGATCTCACAACCGAACTAGTGAAAGAATTCACCGAGTTGCAGGGCATTGTCGGCGGACTTTACGCCAGCGTGCAAGTACTCGACCGCGGCATGCCCGATGCCACGCGGCAGCTCATCGCACAGACGATTTACGACCAGTACAAACCGCAGTCGGCGGAAGACCCTGTTCCGCGAACCATCGAAGGCGCCGTGCTCTCGATTGCCGATAAGGCCGAGACTATCGCCGGAATGTTTGCTTTGGGCCTGCAACCCACCGGCTCGAAAGATCCATTTGCATTGCGCCGCCAGGCGAATGGCACTGTGAAGGCAATTGCCGAGCACAAGCTGCCCATGCAGCTAACGCAATTGTTTCAACTAGCGAGGGAGACATACAAAGGTTCCGCTGCCGAAAGCAAATTTGCGCGTCAAGTCAATTACGAAGAGGCGATTCGCGCATTCTTTCGCGAGCGGCTGGAGTTTTATCTTCGAGATCAGCTTGGATACAAATACGACGTTGTGAACGCGGCTCTCGCGAGCGGATACGATGATATTACTCAAACGATCCGACGGACAGAAGCTGTTTCCAAGATGAGAGGCTCTGCTGACTTCCTGTCAATATGCATTGCATTTAAGCGGATGACTAACATTCTTCGCCAAGCGAGTCCTGGGGCAACAACGACCCTTTTCCCGTTAAATGAAAAACTATTCACACAGCCGGAGAAGGATCTGTTCGAACACATGCGGCCGATCAACACAACTTTTCTACGGTTTTGTAGCCAGGGCCAGTACCTCGAAGCTCTCACTGAACTCTCAAGGCTTCGACCCCACGTAGATCAGTTTTTCGATAGAGTGTTAGTCATGGCTCCAGAAGAAGATCTAAAAAGAAATCGCCTGGCACTTCTAGAAACGTTAAAAAACGGTTTTTCACAAATCGCCGATTTTTCAGAGATTGTCACCGAGGGCAGCAAATAATCCGCTGTTCATCGCAATTCTAAGTTGATAAAGGATAGATACAGATATGGCCACATCCACACTTCCAGAACGTGAAGTCCAGTCCAACGGCAAGAGCGCACCGGCCGGTTCGACCAAGCAGGCGACCAAGTACGTCTATTCCTTCGGCGGCGGCAAGGCCGATGGCAACGGCAAGATGAAGGAGGACTTGGGCGGCAAGGGCGCCGGCCTCGCCGAGATGACCAACGCCGGACTGCCGGTGCCTCCGGGATTCACCATTCAGACTGAGGCTTGTCGCGAATACATGCGGCACGGTGGTGTTTCCGAAGAAGTAGATCGCCAGATGGAAGAGGCTCTCAACAAGCTCGAGAAATTGCAGGTCCAGCAATTGGGTAAAGGCGAAAACCCGCTGCTGGTGAGCGTTCGCTCCGGCGCGAAGTTTTCCATGCCCGGAATGATGGACACGATTCTCAACCTTGGCCTCAACGACCAGAGTGTCGAATCGCTTGCGAAGCTCAGCAACAATCCCCGATTTGCCTATGATTCGTATCGGCGTTTGATTCAGATGTTCGGCAGCGTTGTGCTGGAGGTCGAGAAGCACGCTTTCGACGAAGTTTTCGACGCCAAGAAGAAGCAGAAAAAAGCCAAACTGGACACCGATCTTGACGCGAAAGCGCTGAAGGAAGTGATCGCCGAATATAAAAAGGTTGTGAAAAAGCACGCCAAGCGTGACTTCCCGCAGGACCCGCACGAACAACTGGTCATGGCGCGGGATGCGGTCTTCCGCTCGTGGCAGAATGATCGCGCCAAGCACTATCGGCGCATCAACAACATCGACGACATGTTAGGCACTGCGGTCAACGTGCAAGCCATGGTCTTCGGCAACCTCGGCGAAACCAGCGGCACCGGCGTCGGCTTCACGCGCAATCCCGCTATCGGCACGAAGGAGTTCTACGGCGAATTCCTGATGAATGCGCAGGGCGAAGATGTGGTCGCGGGCATTCGCACTCCGGTCCATATTTCGGAACTAGAAAAAATCATGCCGGACGTTTACCGGCAGCTGCATGAGATCACCACGCGTCTCGAAAAACATTATCGCGACATGCAGGATTTTGAGTTCACCATCCAGGACCGTAAGCTTTACATGCTACAAACTCGAAACGGCAAGCGCACGGGACTGGCAGCAGTCAAAGTGGCGCTTCAAATGGTCGAGGAAGGGCTGATCACCAAGGAAGAAGCCATTTTCCGCGTTGAGCCCAACCAGCTTTACGACTTTCTGGTGCCGCGTCTCGACGAGAAAAGCGGAAAAGTTGAAGTTCTTGCGACTGGGCTTCCCGCGTCGCCAGGGGCAGCTGTGGGGCAAATCGTATTCACCGCCGATGAGGCGGTCGAGAAAGCTGGCCATGGGACCAACAAAAACCCTGTAATTCTAGTGCGCGCGGAAACTACGCCCGAAGACATTCACGGCATGGAAGTCGCGGCGGGCATCTTGACTTCGCGCGGCGGCATGACCAGTCACGCGGCGGTGGTTACACGCGGCATGGGCAAGTGCTGCGTGGCCGGCGCCGGCGACATTCGCGTGGACGAGAAAAAGCGTGAGATGCACGTCAAGAGGCAGGTGTTCAAAGAGGGTGACTGGATTTCTCTGGATGGGATCACAGGCCGGGTTATCAAAGGAAAACTGAATACCATTCCCCCGAAGGCGGACGACCCTGAACTGCTCAAGTTGATGAGCTGGGCTGAGCCGTTCCGTACCATGAAAGTCCGTGCCAACGCTGACATTCCGCGGGACGCAATTCAAGCGCGAGCATTCGGCGCGGAGGGAATCGGGCTCTGCCGCACTGAGCACATGTTTTTTGCGGAAGACCGTCTGCCGCACATGCGCGCGATGATTTTGGCAACCAACGAGAAAGATCGCCGCACGGCGTTGAAAAAGCTGTTGCCGATGCAGCGCTCGGATTTCGCGGGAGTGTTCAAAGCGATGGATGGGTTCCCGGTAACCATCCGGCTGCTCGATCCCCCGCTCCACGAATTTCTGCCTCGCCGCGAAGACCTGATGGTTGAAATCGCGGTGCTCGAAGCGACCAAACCGAAGTCCCCGAAACTAGCAGGGTTGCGCAAACTGCTGCGTCGGGTGGAAGAGTTGCACGAGGTCAACCCGATGTTAGGACATCGCGGCTGCCGTCTTGGAATCACTTATCCCGAGATTACCGAGATGCAGGCGCGCGCGATTTTCGAGGCGGCTATCGCAGTCTCGAAAAACGGCGTAAAGGTTTTACCAGAAGTGATGATCCCGCTGACCGCCACATTAAAAGAAATGGCGAATCAAGCCGCGATTGTCAGACGCGTAGCAGACGAGGTATTTGCCGAGAAGGAAAGCAAGATCGCCTACCTGGTGGGAACAATGATCGAGCTTCCGCGTGCAGCCCTCGTCGCAGACGAAATTGCGAAGGAAGCAGAGTTTTTCTCATTCGGCACGAACGACCTTACGCAGACCACGTTCGGCTTTTCGAGAGACGACGTCAACAAGGTTCTTCCCACGTACATCGCCGAAGGCATCCTTAAGCAGGACCCGTTTGCCGTGCTCGACCGTGAGGGGGTCGGCCAACTAGTAAAGATGGCGACAGAGCGCGGTCGCAAAACTCGCCATGATTTGAAAGTCGGAATCTGCGGCGAGCACGGCGGAGAGCCATCCTCGGTGGAGTTCTGCTATCAGGTGGGATTGAACTACGTCTCCTGCTCGCCGTTCCGTGTGCTGACTGCGCGTCTGGCTGCAGCACAGGCAGCAGCAACCGACAAGCTGAAGGTCGAAGGGGGAAGAACGAAGTAGAAACCAATCGCTGGTGGTGGGTGGATCTGCTGCCGGCTCTTCTTGTACACCAGCGCGTGCAGTTCAGATTTCTGGATAAAAGTCGAAGAACGCGTCCAGACTGGACTTGAGCTGCTTCTCGATCTGCTCCTTGCTTCCTTCGAGCACGTGCATGGTCACGTGCGCCTCCCGGCCGTTCTTCAACTTCAGAGTGGCGTCGTTCACTTCGGTCACTTCCTCCGAGGGCAGAAGCCGCATTCCGTAAACCAGCGTTAAATTTGCCATTCTTTGATTTTAGCTTTTTGTTCACAACGGCGTACGAACAACTCTGCTGCTACAATTCGGCTGTGTTCCGGAAAATTATAGTGCTGGCAACTGGCCTCGCATGCGCCGCCTATGCGCAGGAAAACAAGACGCCGTCGCAGCCCCAGGTCAAAGTTCATATGCTGAACGTCTGCTCTCCTTCAGCGGAGGAGCAGCAGGAAATATCCTCCGCATTGTCCCGGATACCGCGGCATCCGGCGTTCAGTCCGGATTTTGAAGTGGATCGCGGCCGCTCTCTGCTCGATCCAAGTGCGAATTTGCTA
>JAOAPL010000233.1 GCA_025462925.1 Acidobacteriaceae bacterium | reverse complement strand
TTCCCTCTCTAGTTGCGGTCTTCGGCTTGATGGGCCTCGCCTACCGCGAGCGAAATCAGTTCGACACCGACCCCGACGAGACCCACTAAACATCTACTTTGGCGCGGTATAATAAAGGATTCCGCTCCCTGTTCCAAACACACTAGACACACGCAGCAATGGAGCGAGGCCGAGTCTCGGGTGGATTTCCTTTTAATGTCAAATGACAGCATAGTCGTTCGCGGCGCCCGGGTGCATAACCTCAAGAACATCGATTTTGAGGTTCAGCACAACATGCTTACGGTTGTGACCGGCGTCTCCGGCTCAGGCAAGTCCTCCCTCGCATTCGACACTATCTATGCGGAAGGACAGCGAAGGTACGTCGAATCGCTCTCTGCGTATGCCCGGCAATTTTTGGAGCGCATCGAAAAGCCTGATGTCGACCTGATCGACGGCATTGCTCCCGCGATCGCCATCCGGCAAAAAAACACCACGCGAAATCCGCGCTCAACAGTTGCGACAGCGACCGAGATCTATGACTATCTCCGATTACTGTTTGCGCGCGTCGGGACTACTTACTGTCTTAATTGTGGCGCTGAGGTGAAGCGTGACACCGTTGACGAAGTTGTCGAGAGCATCCTGAAGCTCGAACCTGACACTCGGATCCATGCCTTATTTCCGGTCAAGCCATTCGTGCCGACGCCTGCTGCGCAAACAGAGCAGAAGCTAGTAACAAAGAAGCGCATATCCGCCAAGGCAAAGAAAGCCGAGCAGGACGCGGAAGCCGCAGCTCAACTCGAATTGCTTAAGTCAAAGTTGTTCGATCTGCGGAAGCGCGGATTCACCCGTCTGTACCAAAACGGGCAAATATTCGAGTTCTCGACTCCAGAGTCGTTGCTGGAGATCGATTTCTCCACTCCCGTCTTCGTGCTGCTGGACAGGCTTGTTCTTTCGCCTGACGCGCGCGCCCGGATCGTCGATGCCATTGAAATCGCCTACCGCGAAGCCGGCGAGATCATCTTTGAAACCGTTCCCCGGGATGAGCAGACAGAGCGCACCCGGCTGCGTTTTTCCCAGCGCTTTGAGTGCAAGAAGTGCCTCCTCCGATATCAAGAGCCTGAGCCCCGACTTTTTTCATTTAACAATCCATTCGGCGCTTGCCCGCGTTGCCAGGGTTTCGGGAACACCATTGATTTTGATCTCGACCTGGTAATCCCCGACAAATCCAAGACTTTGAACGGCGGCGCGATCGAGCCTTGGACGAAGCCCAAGTATCGCGCCCTCTTCACCGAATTGCGACGCGTGGCGAAAGTGCATGGGATCCCGCTGGACGTTCCCTGGGAAGAGTTGGAGCCGGACCACCGGCAGATCATTCTTGAGGGCGACAGCGCAACCAAGTTCCTGGGCATACAAGGGTTTTTTGCTCATCTCGAACGCAAGAAATACAAACTGCATGTCCGCGTTTTTCTCAGCCGATATCGCGGATATGCCACTTGCCCGGATTGTCAGGGACAGCGGTTGCGTTCAGAGGCTCGCACGATTCGGATTGCCGGCAAGAATATCTGTGAAGTTACCGCGATGACCGTGGAGCAGGCCGCAGGATTCATGGCGTCAATAACTCTGACCAGGCAACAGGCGGAGATTGCGGACAAGATCTTGGAAGAGATTCGCGAACGCCTGAAATTCCTGCACAACGTCGGACTCGAATATCTGACCCTTGATCGTTTATCGTCCACCCTTTCCGGCGGTGAAGCACAACGGATCCAGCTGGCCAGTTCCCTTGCCTCGCGGCTCGTCGGCGCTCTCTACGTTCTGGATGAACCCTCTATCGGGCTGCACAGTCGCGACACAGCGCGTTTGGTCAACATCCTTCACGACCTACGGGACTTGGGAAACACCATCCTCGTCGTCGAGCACGATGCTGAAGTGATGCGCGCGTCCGACCATATTCTTGATCTCGGCCCCGGCGCCGGAGAGCACGGAGGCAGAGTGATTGCCTCGGGAACATTTGACGAGATCAAGCGTATACAAAGTTCCCTCACCGGAAAATATCTCTCTAATGAATTGCGCATACAGATGCCACCGTCGCGCCGTGTCCCCGGGCCGCAGAGACTGAAGCTGAAAGGCGCCCGCGCACACAACCTCAAGCGCATTGACGTTGAGATTCCATTGGGAATGCTGGTCGCCGTCACCG
The DNA here is from genome assembly GCA_025462925.1 of Acidobacteriaceae bacterium. Taxonomy (GTDB): domain Bacteria; phylum Acidobacteriota; class Terriglobia; order Terriglobales; family Acidobacteriaceae; genus JAICLA01. Next base: position 14,827 of record JAOAPL010000233.1, on the reverse strand, counting down.
GGGTAAGCGGTTCAGGAAAATCTACCCTCGTTCATGAGGTGCTCTATAAAGCGCTCGCTGCCGCTCTCGGCGTGAGCAACGGCTCGTCGGCGATCGGAAATCTGGAAAAGCTCGAAGGCACACAGCATTTGAGTGATGTGATTCTGGTTGACCAATCGCCTATCGGCAGGACCCCGCGTTCCAATCCCGTCACCTACATCAAGGCCTTCGACATCATTCGCGAGACCTTTGCCTCTACTCCCGAGGCGCAGAAGCGCGGCTACGCCGCCGGACACTTCTCCTTCAACATCCCCGGCGGACGTTGCGAGACCTGCTCCGGCGACGGCACCGTCACCGTCGAGATGCAGTTCCTGGCTGACGTGGAACTCATCTGCGAAGAATGTAAGGGCACTCGTTACAAATCGTCCATCCTTGAGATCAAGTACAAGGGCAAGAACATCCATGAGGTTCTGGACCTCACTGTAAAAGAGGCGCTTCATTTCTTCGTGGGAATCCCAAAACTTTTGGAAAAGTTGCGCGTCTTAGAGGAAGTAGGGCTCGGTTACCTGCGCCTCGGACAGTCGGCGACCACATTGAGCGGAGGCGAAGCCCAGCGTATGAAATTGGCAGCGCATCTGCAACCTCGTCGGGAGTTCGCCGCTGCGTCGAATGGCAACGATGACCAGGCTGGAAAGACCAAGCGCGGAAATCGTACGCTTTACATCTTCGATGAGCCCACCACCGGATTGCACTTTGACGACATCAGCAAGCTGCTCTTCGCATTCCGGCGTTTGCTGGATACCGGCGCATCGATTATCGTGATCGAACACAATCTGGATGTCATCAAGACGGCCGATTGGGTCATCGATCTCGGCCCCGAGGGCGGCTCCCGCGGCGGCGAAGTCGTGGCTGTGGGGACTCCGGAAGATGTAGCGAAGAACAAGAAGTCGCACACCGGAGAGTGGCTGGCGCGCATCTTACATAAGAACGGGATTCCTCAATCGAATGGGCGTAAGAAGACGATCAAAGCCTAGAATCGCATTTCCCCTCGCAGTGCTCTGCCTCTGCGGTGTGATCGCCGCTGCTCAGGTTTCCACCTCGCGCACCGTGCGAAAACATAGAGTCGCAGTGGATGACACTTCGGTCGCCCCGGCCGTTGCCGAAGCAGAATCCGCCCTTGAAAAGCAGGATTACGCCCGCGCGGAAAATCTTCTGCTGCCTGTAGTTGAGCTTGACCCAAAGGACTATCGCGCCTGGTTCGATCTCGCTTATGTCTATAACGCTACCGACCGCCGCAGCGACGCTATAACTTCCTATCGCAAATCGCTGGCGATAAAGCCGGATGTATTCGCCGCGAACCTCAATCTGGGACTGCTGCTGGCCGCAACCGGAAATAACAATGACGAAGCTGCAAAATACTTATTGGCCGCGACGCAGTTAAAACCAGAATCGAAGCCAGCCGAGAGCCTTACTCGCACCTGGATTGCCTTGGGGCGTGTTTTGACTTCAGCAAAACCTGCAGATGCTGCGAATGCATTTCGCAAAGCAGCGGAGTTGAGCTCTAAAGATGTAGAACCACATTTGCTCGCCGCTGCGGTCTTGGAAAAACAAAACGATTTTTCTGGAGCAGAGTCCGAATACAAGAGCGCTCTTGCCCTGGATCTCCATTCGTCATCCGCCCGCGATGGTCTGGTGCGCCTTTACGTCAACGCCAATCGGCTGCCTGAGGCTGAATCGATGTTGAGGGAACACTTGAAGCAAAATCCGAGCGACGCCGCAGCGCACTTGCAGCTTGGCCGTCTGCTTTCTAAATCCGGAAACGCCGCCGCTGCCGCGGAGGAATTTGAAGCCGGACTGAAGGCGTCCCCCAATGACCCGCAACTCTTGCACGAAGTAGCCGCGACCGAAGCCGCCGCAAAAAAGTATGACGACGCCGCTGTGCGTTATCAGCAACTGGTTCAAGCAAACCCAAAAGATGCTCGACTGCACCACGAGTACGGGACCGTGCTGCTTCATCAGCACAAGTCTGCAGAAGCTCAGGACCAGCTGCTCAAAGCGCTCGAGTTGGACAAAACGATTTTGGACGCATACGGCGACTTGGCCCTGGCAGCCTCCGAGAACAAGGATTACCGGCTTACCATCGGCGTCCTCGACTCCCGCGCAAAACTCGCCCAGGAAACCCCGGCAACCTACTTCCTTCGGGCTACGGCTTACGATAACCTTAAGGCCTTCGAACAAGCCTCGGAGAACTACCGTCAATTTCTGGCTACATCGAATGGAGAGTTCCCAGACCGCGAGTGGCAGGCAAGACACCGTCTGATCGCGATCGAACCGACCGGATCGAAGAAGAAAAAGTGATATGCGGCTAGCCCCTCAACTCGCAGCGATGATCGTGTTCGGTGGTTTGTCTCTCGCCCAACAAGCGCCTGCCCCCGCCGCACCCAAGACGGAGAACCCCGCAATCCTCAAGATTGAAGCCATGAAGTCTAACGCTGAGAAGAAGAGTTCCGCCGACAGAGCGCGAGTTTACTCAGACATCGCCCGTGAACTGGTCGAAGTCGCCAACCAGCAATTTACCGATGGCGAAGTGGACAAGGCCCAATCCAGCATCAAAGATGCAGTGGCATATTCGGAAAAGTCGGCAGTCGCGGCACAGGAAAAGGGCAAGAAGATCAAGAACACTGAGATCACGCTGCGCGAAACCGCAAGGCGCATCGATGAGCTCCGCCGCACGGTAGCCGCCGACGATCAACCGCCACTTGCAGCCGCCGTCGCTCGCATTGACGAGTTGCGGCGAGAATTGCTTGCCCACATGTTTGGAAGCGAGAAGAAATGAACGCTCTAAGAAAATCAGCCGTCATATTCCTGCTCTTGTGCCTCAGCGTGCCCAGCTTCGCCAGCCGTCGCGATCCCCTGACCGAAGCTGAGGTTGCCCAATTGCGCGATACCACGCAGGAACCGGTCAAGCGGATCAAGTTACTCGTAGCTTTTGCCCGTGCCCGCATGCTTGCGATCGATCAGGTTCGCGGCGACACAAAAATGGCTGCCGATCGCGGTAAGCGCATTCATGACCTCCTCGAAGATTTCAACTACATCGCCGACGAACTGGACTCGAACCTCGATATGTACGCGCGGCAACATTCCGATCTACGCAAAGCGCTCAAGGAAGTCGTCGAGGCTTACACCGACTGGCAATTGAAGTTGCGCGGCTTGAAAGCTGGAGATCAATCGCAACCAAAAGAAACCTCAACTGCGGAAATGAAGCAGTACGACTTCCCCTTGGACACGGCTATCGAGAGCGTAAATGCCGGACTCGATTCTTCGCGGGACCTATTGGACAAGCAAAATAAGGAGACCTGGGGAAAAGCCAAGAAATAGCATCTCCTTCCGCTCGTTCGGTTCGTCACTTTCAATGCTAATCTGCTTCTAGTGAACCCTGCCTTGATTTCCCTGTTCCAGCAAACTTATCGGGAGCTGCGCCCACGCGCTCCCATGCCGGAATTCAAAGTCACCTTCTACCACTTCGCAAATATCAACAATACTATCCGCCTGCGTGAAGGTGTGCTACTCGTTCGCCTCTCGGACCTACTTGAGGCCGCTCCAGAATCCGTGCTCCATGCGATTGCGCACATTCTTCTTGCCAAGCTGTATCGCAAGCCGATCGACAGCCATCATGCCGTCCGTTACCGGCGGTATGTCGCCAGTCACGATGTCGCCAAGCAAGCGCACTTGATCCGCCAGATTCGCGGACGCAAAAAGATCGGCCCCTCCAAGGGGCACGTTTACGATCTTGACGCGATCTTCGAAAGCTTGAACACGCGATTCTTCCACGGACTGCTGGCTCGTCCCCTCATGACATGGAGTGCACATCATTCCAAACAGAGCCTGGGACATTACGATCCCGCGCACAACGCGATTGTGGTCAGTCGAGTATTCGACCGCGTCCCCGTCCCTCTGTACGCGATCGAATATTTGGTCTATCACGAGATGCTGCATTTGAAGCATCCGGTAAGGCTGCGGGGGAGCCGGAGATGTGTGCACTCCCGCGAATTTCAGGCAGAAGAAAAACTCTTTCCCGAACTAAAAGAGGCGCTCGCCTACCTGAAGGTAATGTAGAAGCTCATGCCGCTTTCGCCGGTGCAAGCGCACCCGCTCTTTCAGCAAGCGCCTCCGCGGAAGCAGAGACTTTGTAAAGAGGAACGGCCGAAGTTGCCAGCCGACGCTTATAGGGCTGGTCCCCCGTCATGAAATCGCAATCGAGACCGTTTGCCAGCGACTCCTCCATCACCGCATGGATCAGCGACAGGCCGGGTGAGTGTTTCGCCCACGCGGGATTGTCGTCATGGTACGTAGTGTAAAAGCGTCGCCACTGACCATCGATGAAAGTGACCAGCGCAGCCACAAGCATCCCGCCCGCTTCCAAAGTAAAGATCTCGCAATCGTCAGCGGCCGCGTTGATGATCGCGATCAACATCGCCGTGCGAATCGGATCGCTGAATAGACTCTCCCCTTGCTGCGATTTCAACTCGTATATTCTTCGCACCATTGCAGAGTGGTTTCCGTGATACTTCTTGACTTCGCATCCTATGCGCTTGAGCCTACGGAGATTTCGTACCAGCCGACTGTGCAATTCTCGACCAACATCTTCCCTGCGCGCACACGGCGCATCGGTAAATGGAGTCACGTCGAATCCTTGCCATGCCGAATGCAGTTTTCCGGGTGACGCTTCTCGCCTGAGCGAGTGCATCGCGAAGGCCAGCCCTCGATCAGCGGCACCGGACAGCACTGCCGACCACGCAGAATCTAGCGCCGATTCCCCGCCCCGCCACAACACGTCGCGGTAATCAAATAGTTCCTCGCCTAGCAAAGTCAAACGTCTTTTCTTGATATTTATTGCGGCTGGAATGATTGCAATGCCGGAATCGTCTTCAGCCATGACTACGAGTGGTTCTTCTCGTCCTGCGAAGAACCGCGCTGCCAATTCATTCCATTCGTATTTCTGAAAGAGTGTGTGGTCGCCTTCGTCGTAAATGTGCTCCCACGCCGGACGCAGCTTCCTCATCTCCTCCGCCGATTTCGCGATCACCACTCTGCGCATCTGTCCGAAGCTCCGAGAGGTTAGACGCAAACGCAGCTTCTCCGGATGGCGCAATGAAAGGTGATTGTGCGCAAAGAGTGCGCCTGCCCTCATTGACTGTCGCGCATTAGCCCATTTAAAATATGAAATTGAAATTGAATTTCATTTTCAATTAGGATTTGGATGCTGGAAGCACTTGTCATCACGCTTCGAGAAGGTGTTGAAGCGGCACTCATTATTGGTATCACTCTCGCGTGTTTGGCAAAGATCGGCCGTCCCGAACTCCGCAAGACCGTGTATGCCGGTCTGGTCAGCGCTTTCGTTGCCAGCGTTGCCATCGCTGTTGCCCTTTCCAAGACAAACTACAACCCTGATCTCTTCGAAGGATGGATCATGCTGGTGGCCTCGTTCTTTGTCGTCAGCATGGTGGTCTTCATGGCCCGAGCCGCCAAGTCGCTCAAGGGAGACATCGAGAAGAAAGTCGGCAGCTTTGCTGACGCCGGATCGAAATTCGGAATTTTTGCATTCGTTTTCCTGATGGTTTTGCGCGAAGGCGTTGAGACCGTGCTGATCCTCTCCGCGGTGACCTTGACCACAAACGAGCTGTTCGCGTTCTTAGGAACTCTTGTCGGGGTGGCGCTTTCGATTCTCTTCGGCGTGACTTTCGTTCGCGGCAGCGTGCGCATCAACCTGGGCAAGTTCTTCAAAGTGACCACTGTCATTTTGATCTTCGTTGCGTGTCAGCTCGCCATCTCCGGCCTGCACGAACTCTCGGAAAACGGTGTTATTCCCTCCAGCAAGCGGCAGATGGCCATCATCGGCCCGATTGTCCGCAATGACATCTTCTTCTTCGTCACCATGCTGGCGCTAGCCGCGATGATGGTATTGTTCGAATCGCGCCGTCGCGGTCCCGCGCCCGACCAGATATATCCATCCAAGGCCGAGCAACGCAAAGCCGAATGGAGCGCCCGCCGTGAGCGCTTGTGGACGACCGCAGTCTATGTGAGTTCTTTCATATTCATCATCCTCGTCACCGCGCAATTCATCTATGCCAAGAGCACGACTGCGCTTTCTCCGGCGAGAGATGTCGCATTCACGGATGGAAAGGCGACCATTCAGGTGGGTGACATGCAAGTCGGAGAGCTCCGCAGATATGCGAGTCAACTGCATGGCCGGCCGGTTCGCTTCCTCATCTACAAGAAGCCAAACGGCAAAATTGCGACCATTATGGACGCCTGTTCCATCTGCGGCTCCGTCGGTTTTTACAACAATGGGGCTCAGGGGATCACTTGCAAGAATTGCAATGCGCCCATTAATCCGCAAACCGTGGGCGAAGGTGGCGGATGTAATCCCATCCCGCTCGTTGCTGACGTGAATGCAAACTCGGTGACCGTCACGGAACTCGAACTTAGCAATAGTGCCAGCAAGATCAAAGAATAAGTATGTTCTTACGGCTGCTCTATCAATCGTTCCTGCGCCAGCGCCGCCGCAAGCTATTGGCCGGTGTCGCCATCATGCTCGGCATGACGGTGGCCACCGCCATGATCTCTGTTGGTGTGGACGTCGGCGACAAGATCAACCGCGAACTTCGTAGCTACGGCGCAAATATTGTCGTCTATCCGCAGGAGGATACGCTCGACGTCGATGTCGGCGGTGTGAACGTCAAGCCGGTCAGCCAGGGTGCTTACCTCAAAGAATCAGATCTGGTTAATATCAAGCACATTTTCTGGGCACACAACATCATCGGATATTCACCCATGTTGTCTTTGCCCGTTTCTATCGGCGGTACAGCTGCACCCGCTGAATTGATTGGCACCTACTTTGCGAAACCGATCCAACTCGAAAACGAGACCATCACCACCGGCGTGACCAAGACGCATCCGTGGTGGAAGGTGGACGGCCAGTGGCCCGATGATGCCGGGAATTCGGTCCTTGTCGGACGCCGACTCGCCAACAATCTTAAATTCCATGCTGGCGATCTGGTCTATCTGGCAAATCACGAGACCAAGATTTCCGGAATCCTCAGTACCGGCGGCGCTGAGGAAGACGCGATAGTCGCTCCTCTTGCCCTCGCGCAGAAGATCGCCAATCATCCCGGCGCGGTTCGACGCGTATACGTGAGCGCCCTCACCAAACCCGAAGACGATTTCGCCCGCCGCGATCCGCGTTCCATGTCGCCCGATATGCTCGAGCGATGGTCGTGTTCGCCTTACGCCAACTCTATCGCCTATCAGATTCAGGAAGCTCTACCCAATGCTCGTGCCGAGCAGATCAGGCAAGTGGCCCAGAATGAAGGCGTTCTTCTCTCGCGGATCTCCGGCCTGATGCTCCTGGTTACGCTGGCCGCACTCGGGGCAGCGGTGCTAGCAGTGTCGGCCGCAATGGCGACAACCATATTTGAGCGCCGCCGCGAGATTGGGTTAATGAAATCCCTCGGCGCGAACAACGGAGCGGTCGTTACGCTCTTCCTTTCGGAGGCTGGACTACTCGCAATTGCCGGGGGCGTTACTGGTTTCCTGCTCGGCGCGGTCATGGCGCAGCGCATAGGGATCGCCGTTTTCAATAGCCGCGTAGAGATCCAACCTGTTCTCTTCCCCGTTGTCCTTCTGCTTGCAATTCTTGTGACCTTCGTGGGGAGCGCGGCTTCGATTCGCCGTGCATTGACCTTTGATCCTGCAGTGGTCCTGAGAGGAGACGCAACCTAGCCATGGCAAGGTCAACCTCTCTCGGATCTCGAATGTTTCTCCGGCTGCTGGTGCGCGCGGCCACAGTGCGGCGCAGTCGAACGCTTACCGCATTCTTCGCGATCGCCATTGCTGCCGCTGTAGCAACCGCGCTTTTAAATCTCTACGTGGACTTGGAATCAAAGCTCTCCAGTGAGTTCAGGAAATTCGGCGCCAATGTTGTCGTAGTGGCCAGTCAGGGTCAGTCACTTTCGCCGGAGCTCATCGCGAATATCCAAAAAACATTGCCGCCTAACGGAGTCGCCGTCCCATTCGCTTACGTCGTCGCGAATACATCCAGTGGAAAGCCCATCGTAATCGCAGGCACTGATTTCGAAGCCGCGCGAAGGCTCAACGGATGGTGGTCAGTCACGAACTGGCCGAGTGGTCCGCGAGCTGTCCTTGTCGGAGAACGCGCCGCTGCATCGCTTGGCTCGGAAGCCGACTCTAATAGCCTCACATTCAGCGGACGAGCATTTCAATTTACCCGCGCAGGCGACCTCCGCACCGGCGGACCCGAGGATAGTCGAATTTATTTGCTCTTGGCGGACTTCGTCAGTTGGACCGGAGTGCAACCCTCTACTTTGGAACTGGCGATTCCCGGTTCATCCGAGGAAGTAAATTTCGCGATCGCCCGGATACGCTCGGCCATTGTGGGAACGACCGCCGAAGTTCGGCCGGTGCGCCAGATTGTGGAAGCTGAAACGCGTGTCTTGGGCAAGACTCGGGCGATCCTGCTCTTCTCCACCATCGTCATAGCCGTGATGGTCGCATTGTGCGTCCTCGCCACGCTCACTGCATCCGTGCTGGAGCGCCGCCGGGATTACGCAGTCATGAAGGCTCTGGGCGCTTCCAAGCAGCTGGTGAATGCAATTTTCATCTCTGAGTCCGTGGTGCTGGCTGCTGCCGGCGCGATTTGCGGATTCATTCTCGGATCGGGTATCGCGGCTTGGATCGGCAGAGTAAATTTTCATGCTGCCGTTGTGCCGAGGTTCAGTGTCTTCCCTGCTGTCTTTGCGGGATCGCTGCTGGTGGCGCTCGTAAGTGCCGCCGTCCCGCTCACTATTTTGCAGAAGATTGAACCGGCTGTACTCTTAAAGGGAGATTAGGAACCCGATGTCGATCGTACTGACCAACGTCACCAAGACGTATCCCGCGCGCGAACAACAGAACGGCGATTCCGGTGTCGTGATGGCTCTGGACTCCGTCTCTCTGACAGTTGCCGAGGGAGAGTGGCTTGCCGTGATGGGCCCATCTGGATCAGGCAAGTCATCGCTGGTGAACATCATCGGTTGCCTTGACCGTCCAGATAGCGGTGAGATCGTGATTGGTGGAGACAATCTTGGCCGCATGTCTGGATCAGAGCTCAACCGGTTCCGTGCGGAAAAGATCGGGTTCATCTTCCAGCAGTTTCATTTGATCCCCTACCTCACCGCTCTGGAAAACGTGATGCTGGCGCAATACTTCCACAGCATGACGGACGAAGGTGAAGCGAAGGACGCTCTGGCCAAAGTCGGATTATCCGACCGCCTGCACCATCTGCCGTCGCAGTTGTCCGGCGGCGAACAACAGCGCGTTTGCATCGCCCGCGCCTTGATCAATGATCCCAAGATCATCCTTGCCGATGAACCCACGGGAAATCTCGACGCCTACAACGAAGAGTTAGTCTTACGCATTTTGCGCGACTTCCATGCTCAGGGGCGCACCATCATTATGGTGACTCACGATCCCGTAGTCTCCCGGCTCGCCGATCGCAGAGTCGAGCTGCATCACGGAAAGATCGCATCGCAAGAGACGTTTTCTATGTCAGACGACGAGCAGTTTGATGAAGTGCTCGAGGAGATATGGATTCTGATGGAGAACGGCGAAGTCCCGGAGATCGAGCACATGGATGTCGGCGGCGCACTTCCGCTTTCCCTCGCTGTGGACAAGATGGTGAGCATGGACTTGCTCACGCGTCGCGAGCATAGCGAAGAAGACCCCCACGAGCACAAACTCGTGCTGAATCGCTGCCACGAGGCGATTCATCCTCAGGGACCAAACGCTCCCACGCACGGAGCGGAAACCATTTACTTCACCGAACGTGGACGCCAACGCGCAACCGATGTCATTCGCCGCCATCGCCTGGCCGAACGACTCTTCATGCAAACCTTTAAGGTCGTGGACGAGAAAGAGATTGAGCAGCAGGCGTGCAAGTTTGAACACATCCTCTCTCCAGATGCCACAGACCGCATCTGCACGTTCCTTGGGCACCCGGAGACATGTCCGCATGGCAGCCCAATTCCTCGTGGCCCTTGCTGCGAACGGGCCTCAAGGATTCTCTTGGCCGATATCAGCGTCGCCAAGGAATAAATTGCCCGCGCAAAAATAGAAATGGAGAGGCAGGTTCTCCTCTCCATTTCGGTGTCTTCCCCAGTGCTTACTGATCGATGATTAGTAGAGTCTGAAGTTGACCTCAACATTGATCTGCACAGCCACGGGTTTTCCGTCTTTGGTGGCCGGCTCGAATTTCCAGTGTTGGACGGCTTCCACGGCCTTCTGATCGAGTCCCATCCCCAGCGGTCGCTCTACTTTGATGTTCTTCGGCCTGCCGTCCGGCCCAACTACGAGCCACAACACGACGACTCCCTGATACTTTGCCTTGCGCGCCTCTTCCGAGTATTCCGGATCAGGCGTCTCCAGCGGACGCGGCGCCTGCACGCCGCCGCCTACTCGATATGGTCCGCCGCCGAATCCCATTCCTTCGCCGGGGCCGAGTCCTCGTCCGGTACCAACTCCCAGACCTCCGCCCTTGCCTTCGCCGATTCCACCGCCAACACCGGTTCCGTTCGACGCCGGACCCACAACTTTAGCTATCGGATCGCCGATGGTCGGCAGATTATTGTTCGGCAACTTGATGCTCGGCGGCGCCATGATGGAAGGCTCTACCGGGAGCTTAGGCTTTTCATTTCTCACCACGATTGCCGGAGGCGTGATCTGGTTCATGTCGACTTTAGGCAGCTTGCCTTTCGGCGCCTGGATCTTGCTTACGTCGCCGCCACCGCCGCCGCCGCCCATGACCACCTTGTCAGGTTTCATCGGCATGTATTCGGAAAGGTCGGGCGCTATCAAGGTGACGGATTGCTGTTTCTGCACTTCCTTCACCGCCTTCGCTCCCAGGATCGTGAGAAGGATGACGCCGCCGATCAACACGCCATGAAACCCCAGCGAGTATGAGGCTGCTTTCTTCGGATCACGCTTCTCCCAAATGTCACGGACGGGGACCGGTCGCGATGTCAGTTTCAACGGTGGAAGCTTTTGCGGGAACAGGAAATCGCGCACGTTGCCGAACAGAGATGAAATCAGCGACGGCCCTTCGGGGGGGAGCAGGGCCGGAACTGGTGCGTCGGCGCGGAAATGTTTTCTTTCTACCTGGGGATCTAAAACCTGGTTTGTCATTTTACTTCTAGTGGACCCCGTGTCAGCACTCTCCATTCGATCCCGAAGTGCCGACCTCTAACGAGATGTCTTCAGCGGAGTGCAAGTTGCTCCGCATTTATTCAACGTGGCGCATTGCATGTGAATATTTCTCGTTCCAACATTGGACGCAAAGACGAGGTGCTCTGTTGTCTCGTGAGAACATTTCGCATGCAGAACAAATTGTTAAACCCGGACATCCCTGCGATGACTCGCTAATTCCACACCACATTCATGGAATCAATTCAGTCCTCTATAATGAATGTCATCCCCTTAGATGCAACGTGGAGAGTGAATGGGAGCGCCCCTGGAACTTAAGTCAACACTGAACCTGCCGAAGACAGACTTCCCCATGAAGGCCAACTTGCCTCAGAACGAGCCAAAATGGCTGGAGAAATGGGAGTCCCTGCGCCTGTATGACCGCATTCGACAAGTTCGAAAAGACGCGCCCAGCTATGTTCTTCATGACGGGCCACCCTACGCCAATGGCCCCATCCATCTAGGGCATGCGCTCAACAAGTGTCTGAAGGATTTTGTGGTGAAGTCGAAGACGATGTCGGGTTTCGACTCGCCCTACGTCCCCGGCTGGGACTGTCACGGCCTGCCCATCGAGATAAAGGTAGATGAATCGCTCGGGCGTAAGAAATTAGAGATGCAGCCCATCGAAGTTCGCAAGGCTTGCCGCGAATACGCCAGCAAGTACCTCGACCTTCAACGCGAACAGTTCAAGCGCATCGGCGTCTTCGGACAATTCGACAATCCATATTCCACGATGTCGAAGGAATACGAGTCCGTCATCGCTCGAATGTTTTTCGATTTCTTCGAACAGGGCCCCGACTTCGTCTACAAGGGATTGAAACCGGTCTATTGGTGCATCAACGACAGGACTGCGCTCGCGGAAGCGGAAGTCGAATATGCGCTTCACACAAGTCCCAGTATCTATGTGAAGTACGCACTTACCAGCGATCCCGGAAAGATTGACGCGGCCCTCGCCGGCAAGAAAGTCAACACCATCATCTGGACCACCACTCCATGGACTCTGCCCGCGTCCATGGCTGTGGCATTTCATCCGGATTTTCAGTACGTCGCTTTGGAATCGGCAGGCGAGGTGTACATCGTTGTTGAAGAACTCGCCGAACCGACCAAGCAAATCATTTCCATGCCGGACGCGAAGGTTATCGCTCGCTTCCGCGGCAAGCGAATGGAATATTCCACCTTCGCTCACCCATTTTTGGATCGATCCATCCTTGGAGTGTTAGCAACTTACGTCACTACCGACCAAGGCACCGGTGCGGTGCACACTGCGCCTTCGCATGGCGCCGATGATTTCTACACAGGTGTGAAATACAAGCTCGACCAAACTTGCAATGTCGATGCTTCCGGACGGCTCCGCAACGGCTTGCCTGAATACGACGGCAAGACCGTCTTCCAGGCCAATGAGCCGATCATCGAATTGTTGAAGTCGCGCGGCGCTCTACTCGCCAGCGGCAGGCTCGAACACTCGTATCCGCATTGCTGGCGGTGTCACAAGCCCGTGATCTTCCGCGCGACGGAGCAGTGGTTCATCAACATGGAGGGCAAAGTCGGGGATAGCACGCTGCGTCAGCGCTCCCTCGACGAGATCAAGAACGTAGAGTGGGATCCCGCCTGGGGCGAAGAGCGCATCTCCAACATGATCGCCACGCGACCGGACTGGTGCATCTCCCGGCAGCGGATCTGGGGCGTGCCCATCGCGGTCTTCTTTTGCGCGAGTGAATCGTGCAATGAGATCTTGCGCTCGCCAGAAGTGAACAAGCGAGTGGTGGACCTGTTCGCTCGCGAAGGCGCCGACGCATGGTACGTCCATCCTGCCTCTGAGATCCTTCCCCCAGGAACAAAGTGCGCCAAGTGCGGCGGCACCGAATTCCGCAAAGAGATGGACATCATCGACGTATGGTTTGAGTCCGGCTCAAGTTTTGCGGCGGTCCTGGGAAAGGGAAAGCTGCATTTTCCCGCCGACCTCTATTTCGAAGGCGGAGACCAGCATCGCGGCTGGTTCCATTCTTCCCTGCTCTGCTCGGTCGGCACGCGGAATCAGGCGCCCTATCGTGCTGTTGCCACCAGTGGTTGGACACTCGACCCTTCCGGCAAAGCGATGTCTAAATCTCTCGGCAACGTTGTCGATCCTGTGGACATCGCCAAGCGTCTCGGCGGAGAGATCGTCCGCCTGTGGGTCGCTTCCGTGGATTTCCGCGAAGACGTGCATGCCTCGGAAGAACTGATGCAGCGTGTGGCGGAGAATTATCGCAAGATCCGCAACACGTTCAAGAACATGCTCGGCAACCTGTATGACTTCGCACCGCAGGATGTCGTCGCGTTCTCTCAAATGGACCCGCTCGACCAGTATTACCTGATGCGCACTGCGGAAATGTCTGAGCGCGTTCAGAAGTGGTATGACGAGCGCGCCTTCCACCGCGTCTACCAGGAAGTCCACAACTTCTGCGCGGCTGATCTCAGCAACGTCTATTTCGACGTTCTGAAGGATAGGCTTTACACCGCCGCTCCGAATTCACGCGCGCGACGCTCAGCCCAGACCGCAATGTGGCGGATCGCCGAAGCCATGGTGCGCCTCATCGCTCCCATCATAAGTTTCACGGCAGACGAGATCTGGCAGTATCTGCCGAAAGTCGCCGGTCGTGCGGAAAGCGTGCATTTGACGCTCTTCCCCAAGGCGCAGGGGATCTATGGCGAAGAAGTCTCATCCAATGTGCTCGACTCGCTGAACCGTGATTGGTCGGTGATGATGTCGGTGCGGGATGAAGCGATGAAAGCGCTGGAAGCAGCCCGAAACAATAAACAGATCGGCCCGAATCTGGAAGCGCTTGTGAAGGTATCGGCGCCGGAAACTGTTTACGAGGTGCTCTCGCGGCTCTCTTTGCAATTGCGCGCTCTCTTGATTGTCTCTGGCATCTCACTAGAGAAGGCCGCCAGCACCAACGGCGGTTCCGGAGTGCATGTGGAAGTGGTCAGGGCGCCGGGACAGAAATGTGAACGCTGCTGGAATTATTCCGTCCATGTAGGCGAAAATACCCGGTATCCGATGATCTGCGAGCGTTGCTCCGCCGCGTTAGAGGAGATTGATAACGGCTAATGCAGGCCCCCTCTCAGAGCACCTTTCGCCGATACTATTTTGTCATCGCGATGATCGTGCTGATGTTGGACCAGGCAACGAAGTCTCTCGTCGCCCGCAATCTTCCTTTGCATGACACAGTCACGGTCATTCCGGGATTTTTCAGCATCAGCCACGTATTGAATCCGGGCGCGGCCTTCAGCTTGTTTGCTGATTCTGCATCTCGATACACCACAGCCGGCCTGATCTTTTTTTCTGTGGTAGTGCTGTCCGTCGTGTCCACATTGCTATGGCGCTCCGGTCATGCCTTCACCGCCGGTGGCCTGGCGCTTGCTTTGATCATGGGTGGAGCGCTGGGCAATCTGCTGGACCGCATCCGGCTGGGAAGCGTGATCGACTTCCTCATGTTCAACATCGGCTCGTATCACTGGCCGGACTTCAACATCGCGGACAGCGCGATTGTGCTCGGTTCTCTGCTGTTGA
>JAOAPL010000199.1 GCA_025462925.1 Acidobacteriaceae bacterium | reverse complement strand
GCAATCGCACTGAATACGATTGCTGGCCGGGGAGTCGGATTGAGGCAACTTCCCTTCGCGGAAACCACGGTTGCGACGGGCGCAAATTTTCTCCTTTATCTCGGCGGCGCTGCAGAGACCAGATTGCTGATCGCTGATAATTACAATCCCTATGTTTTGCAGCCCAAGCCGGGCGTCCCTAATGAGACTGAGCTGAATTACCGGCATTCGTTCACGCCCAGACTTGAGGGCAACGGCACTTTCCAGGAGCTGCTGGTGGAAACGAACCGCCGCAGGTTCGGACGCGATGGCACCATGTATCCCGGACAGCGGTATAGTCGCAGCACAATGCGTTACGCGGCTTTCGGTGATCGCACCAAAGACTCGCTGGCGGAATGGTATACCGACCCGAAGTCGCAGGCTGTGGTGGTCCGCATCTCCTGGGGCAAATTGCTGGTAACCGATCCCTCCAGCCGACGCGTCTTTTTTGGATTCGATAGCCAAAGACATGTGGTCACCGATGCCAGTTCGGGGATAGAAATATCGTTATTCGAGTTGAAGCAGACCGGAGCCGGTCAAGGCATGAGTTCTATGGCGGTCACGAATTCATTCCCGGCAGTCATCAACGGAGCCATTCGAGAACCGAACAAGATGGAGTGGAAGAGGTGGGAGAAGGTTTCGCCGGAGCTTTTCGAGAAGAAGTCATTCGTGGTAATGCAGAAAGAGTTTCAGGAGCAACGACGTGAAGATAAGACTGATGGCAGCGCTGGGAGTCATGCTGGCGCTGGCACCACAACCAAGAGCAGCGGCGCAGGCGGACGGTAAGTCGCAACTCGAGCAGGCGGACAAATTCGCGCTGGACGGCAAGCTCAATCTGGCCCGCACGGCTTATGAGCGCGCGATAAAGACCGGTGAGCCGGTCGAAAAGGATTACGTCCGCTCGCGCAACATGGGCTTGTGCTATCTGAATGGCGAGCCCAAGAACCTGGAATTGGCGGCGAAATGGTTTGGCATTGCAGTACAGCTTCGTCCTAGCGCGGAAGAGACGCGCTTCAGTTACGCGCAAGCTCTAGGCTGGGGCGGGCAATATGATGTGGCGGCACAACAATTCCGGACGTTGCTGTCCATGCGGCCGACCTCGACTGAATATGCTCTTGGCCTCTCAAACAATCTTTATTGGAAAGGCGACGTGCCCGGGGCATTGGCAACGCTGGAACGATTCCTGGAATACTCGCCTAGCCAAACCGAGATTCGGCTGAATTATGCCCGGTTGCTCGGATATGCGAAGCGCTACACCGACGCCCGCAACCAATATCAGGTGATTCTGCAAAGCGACCCTAAAGATCTGGCGGCGCGGGTGGGAATCGCCAAGATCACTTCCTGGCAGAATCAACTCGATATCGCTCTGCAATTGTTCAACAAGATCTTGGAGTCGAATCCCGGCTATTACGACGCCGTTGTGGGAAAGGCGTACACGCTTCTTTGGATGGGACAGCGTGACCAAGCGCGCGTACTATTCGCCGCGGCTCGCAATCGCGATCCTAGCGATAAAGAGATCGCCGCGGTTCTGAAGTCGTTGTCGGCGGCGCCGAAAAAGCCAAAAACACCTCCAGTCGTGGTGGCGAAGTCGGAAATAGCGAAGCCGAAAGCCATAGTTGTGCCGGTGAAGACGATTGCGGAGGTAAAGAAGCCGGAAGGTGCAACCCGGGAGCTTGTAGCACCGGCAGCTGCGCCAGCAACGGAATCCGCCGCAGCGGCACCAGTGCATAATCCGGTGGCGGAACAGGACCCTGTGCCCGCCTTGCTTGCCGCTGCCGAGGCCGCTTCTGTGAAGGGAAACTTTACCGACGCTATCCACAACTATCATCTGGTGCTGGAGCGCCAACCGAATGCGCCCGGTGTCCAACTGCAAATCGCCCGAGTGCTCTCCTGGTCAAAGAACTACGACGATTCCATAGCCCAATACGACGAGTTGCTGCACAGCTCACCAGAGAATCTTTATGCGCACACAGAGAAAGCTCGGGTGCTGTCGTGGGCAAAAAAATATAACGCGTCCCTCGACGAATACAGGACTGCGTTGCAGTTATCAGAATCACAAGAAAAACCCTCAGTTCGACCGCGCGACATTCGCCAGGAATACGCCCGGGTGCTTTCCTGGGCACAGCGCTATGCTGATTCGTTGGAGCAGTATCGGCTGGTTCTTCCCGATGGTGCACAGCTTGAAGCGAAGGACGCGCCAATCCTAGTGGAGAAAGCGCGCGTATTGGCGTGGTCGAGAAGTTATGACGATTCGATCGCGACGTATGAATTAGCTCTGAAGTTGGACGCGGACAATTTCGAAGCACGGCTGGGCAAGGCGCAGACCACATTCTGGGCGGGACGATTGCTGGTGGCGTCAGTCGAGCTGCGAACAATCCTGCAGCAGCGTCCGCGCGATCCTGAAGCCAGCTTCACGCTTGCTGCCGTCGAGCACGGACTGGGAAATAACGGCCGGTCACTCAGTCTCCTGACAGCGGCCCCGCAGAATTCCGAGACACAAGGTCTGCGCGACAGCATCCGCGCCGAGCTAAGGCCGATCTTGCGCTTTCGCTATGGCCTGGAAGATGACCGCGAGATCGTCGGCGTGGGAACGGACACTACCACCAAGGTCCTGCGTTATACGTCGGCGATTGAATTTAACATCCATCCCGACGTTCGCATGGAGATTGTAAACACCACGACGAACGCTCTATCCAGCAATGCCCTGCTGGGTTCGAATGAACCCGATGCCGCAGCCATGGAAACCCTGGCGCGGGTAAACTTCCGTATTAAGCCCTGGTTGCGAATGATCGCAGGCGCAGGTGTCGGCAACACCGGAGGAGCGTTTCTGGGCGCTGTCGCCAACACGAACCAACACTTTATCTACGATATCCATCCGGTTATCACACTCGGGAGTTTCCGCACGGACATCGCAATCAGCAGACACATCGCGGATTACACTCCGCTGGCCGTAGACGATAACGTGATGCAGCAACGCTACTCGATCGCCGAAAGCTACAACTGGAAACAACGCGTGCGCATGGGTGCGGAATACTGGTACGCCCATTACACGGTGGACGCTCCGGGCAGTCCCCATCTGACGACAAACGGTAACGGCGGTTCCCTCTATGTCACTCCGGTGCTTTACCGAAACGAGCGCGCGAGTGTTGATGCGGGCGTTCGCTATGACAGTTTCACTTTCGACAACGGCGCGGAAAATATAACCAAGACTATCAACTCGGCGGGTTTCTTCACTCCGCGCGTATATCAACGTATTTCCGGAACGGGCCACGCCGCATGGGACCCGCACACGCGAGTGCATCTCGAAGTGAATGGAACGTTTGGCCCGCAACGGATTTTCGGATTCGCATCATTGACGCCACCACCCGCCACATTTGGCACGACCGGCAGCGTGGGGGCTCAGGCCAGTTTTCGTCTTGGTCGGCTGCAGCCGACATTTGCCTATGATTACTTTTCAACGGCCACACCCGCTTTTCCGGCCCAGCGCAATGGTCAATACCGCTCCAACGTCTTCAGCCTCGGCTTGACCTACCGGTTCTGACGGCCGATATCCCCTGAAAATGCTATCGAATCAGCGCGAGTCGGGGTAAACTGGCCTTCGCGTCCGCTACGCCCTGCGGACCTTCTCCGGGAGCTGTGTTTTGATCGGCAAGAATTTCGGCACTTACAAGATTGAATCCAAGATCGGCGAAGGCGGTATGGGTGTGGTGTACCGCGCGCTCGACAGCGAACTAGACCGCCCGGTCGCCATCAAGATGGTGCTGTCGACTCCCGGCACCACCGCCAACGATGAAAGTGTCGCGCGCTTCATGCGCGAAGCCAAAGCCGCTTCCCGCTTGCAGCATCCCTCCATTATGACCATCTACCAGTTTGGGGTTGAAGACAACACCCGTTACCTGGTAATGGAATTTATCGAAGGCAAGACGCTGAAGCGCATCATCAACTTTCAGCCCGTTCCCATCGTTCAGCTTTGCGAAATTGCGGTGCAGGTGGCCGATGCCTTGACTGTCGCGCATGAGAAAGGCGTGATCCACCGTGACATGAAGGCCGAAAACATCATGGTCACGCCGCGTGGACAGGCCAAGATTCTTGATTTTGGCTTAGCCAAGCTGAACGAAGAGTCAATCGCGCCAACCGACGAGACTGTTGTCGACATGTACAAGACTCAGCTCGGAACCGTTCTGGGAACCGTAAGCCATATGTCGCCGGAGCAGGCGATGGGACACGATGTGGACGGAAAGACCGACATCTTTTCATTCGGCGTGGTGCTGTATGAGATGGCCACAGGACAAAGCCCGTTCGTGGGGCCGTCTCCGCAAGCCACCCTGGCGCGACTGCTGAATCAAAAGCAAAAACCGATCAGCGCATTGAATCCTGTGGCATTGCCCGAACTGGAAAGACTTATCGATCAGTGTCTGGAAAAAGAAGCTCAAAATCGACCGAGCGCCAAAGAACTGACGGCAGCCCTGAAGAAGATTCAAGCTTCACTGAGCGCGAAGGACCTGGTAGCCGGCGCACCGCAATCCTCGTATCCGTCGGGCTCATCAATTGGAAGCAGCAGCGGTTCTGGGTCAAGTTCAGCGTTGCGTGCGCCAGTGCAGGTGGTGCCGGTTTCTTCATCGCGAATTGTGGGAACGCCGGGATCATCGCCAAGCGTGGGCACGACGGAAGCGGTGCCGCAAGGGCAAGCCAGAGCGATATATAAGGCGATCAAGATATCTCGCGTCTTGTTTTCGCTACTGACCTTGACCGTGCCGCTGAGCTTCTTTCTATATTTCATGGTGAGCGGCGGGTTGGTTCGCGCGCAAATCGTTGAAGGAACGGCATTGTGGAGATACGTGAATGCCATCGTTTTGCCGCTGCTGGCTGTTGCAGAAAACGTGTTCACGATCCGGCCAGTCGTAAACGGATGGAACTTCATGCTGGCGGGACTGGGAATCGTGGCATTTGGAGTGCGTCAACTGGTGCTCTTGCCGGTCGACAAGCTGGAGCACTGGGCGAAGACGCGCGCAGTGCAGTCGAAAGCCGGCGGAGCCAAGGCGCCGATTGGCTCGGTGCAGGAACGCGTCTCCAATCAACGGCTCGCCATGCTGCGCGAGTACAGCGAGGCGCAGAAGATACTGCATCAGGGCAAACGACATCTGGCATTCCTGTCCATTGACGTGATCGGCTCCACAAAGATGAAGGTCGGCGAAGATAAATTGGTTGTAGAACATGCCTTCACCGAGTACAAAAAGTTTGTTGACCGGATACTCAAAACCAACAAAGTATGGAAAGTGGCGTGGACACCGGACGGGATCATGTGCGCTTTCTTGAGCTGTGAAGATGCGACCAAAGCCGCGCAAACCGTACTCGCAGAGCTTCCATGGTTCAACGAGGGTGTCCACCAGTTGCGTGCGCCGTTCGACGTGCGTTGTGGCATCAATACCGGCGAGGTCATTTTCCCGGAAGAAAAAGCTATGGAAGAGATCAGCGACGAGGTGGTAGACGTCGCGGGGCACATGCAGAAATACGCGAATCACCAGACCCTGTGGATGGCAAAAGAGGTTTTAGCCGAATTGACAAGCGCAGATGGATTTGTCCAGGTCGCGGACAAACTGGTGGATGGCAGAACGCCTTTTGAATGGCGACCCAAGCTTGAGGCAAAAGGCGCGGCTTCGACGCCGTAGATAAGTTCTTACCTGCCAGACATCGCACACTTCACAGCACAAAAAAATCGGAGCCTTGCTGTTTGGCAAGGCCCCGACCAAAAGCAGCGGAGAGAGTTGCTGCTATACCTTGAACTTGCGACGAATGAAGTTGCCACCCATCAAGAGCCCTGATCCGAAGAGAGCCACAGAGGCCGGCTCCGGGACCGACGCTAGCGCTTCCACTGAGCTTTGGCGCCCAAATGTTCCAGCCGGGCTGCCCGCAGCGTTCAATTGAATCACGTTGGTATCATTCGTACCGTTGTTCAAAACGTAGCTGATGCCACCGATGTTTGTACTGTTGGGGTTAAAATTGACGAGGCCGTTTCCGCCGCCCACTCCACTGATGATGCTGAAAGATCCAGAAATTATTCCGCCGAGATCACCAGTACCAGAGTTAGGCGATGTTTGGCTGATTGTTAGAGTGAATGTTCCGGATGCGGTAGCGCCAGCTCCCGTAGCGGCGATATCAAAGAACCCTAGCCCCACACCGACAGAAGGATGGGCAGCATCGATGCCATAGCTTACGGGAGCAAGTCCCGTGAAACGTAATGTTGCTGTATCGGAGCCTGTTCCAAAGGTGATCTGGAAAGTTCCATCGCCGCTAGTTGCAGCACCCGAGCTAAATAAACCCGAGGTACTGAAAGTTATGACGTCCGCTGCTGCTACATTCCCCATGACTGCGACTGATAGCACCAGTACGAGGGCCAAACCTATGCGTTTCATCTCTCGCTGCTCCTTTTTTCGATTTTGCACGGTGCAACTGAAGAATGGTCTTCCAATCACTCCCGCAATCGCATTAACAATAAGCATTTCTGCTGCCACAAAGTGCGCTGACTTAGAATTGCTGAACAATCCCTTTGAATACACAAACTTACCCTATGCTTCTTGGAATGGTTCTGCTTCCGCCCTTGCGGCTGAGGTGTGCAATCTTTTGCAGCTCCTGAACAATAAATTGCGGCCATATGTATCGGATTACGATATGTTCAGTCGGGGGTGACAAAAACCCAAGCGGCAAACTAGGTTGCCCGCTGTCATCGCATCGAGCCTAGCGGCTCCGCTTTGGCTTTGTTTCGCAAAATTGCCAGACCGTGATTCAATCTGCGCTGCAAAAAATCATTCTGCCTTCGGTTGCCGTTGGGCGCAGGCAGCCCCGCTCGGCACGGATCTGCTTCATCTCCTCTGGAAACATTACATCGATTCCAAGTCGCGCAATGAACTGCAAAATTGTCTCGTCCCATCCCTCTTGAGTCATGGCGTAATAACGGGCCTCCTGGGCGCGTTTGGCCTCCGCGCTGGCCAGCGCCGCGGATCTGATCTCGGCATGGAAGAGAAAAAGATGGGCACGCACATTCTGCTGCACCACCGCGTTGTCGGTGAGAGCCTT
Organism: Acidobacteriaceae bacterium; assembly: GCA_025462925.1. Lineage (GTDB taxonomy): Bacteria > Acidobacteriota > Terriglobia > Terriglobales > Acidobacteriaceae > JAICLA01. The sequence goes on along the minus strand of JAOAPL010000199.1, from coordinate 2,407 downwards.
CAGAATCGCGGGTTTGCCCGCTTCCCTGCCTTCCTGGAGCTGGTCTACAAATGGAAAGATGGCAGCTGGCTCACAGCCTAGAACAGCGGCGATTTCCTCGATGGTGAGCTGAAAAAAACATGCGCCTTTACGCGATCGCCAGTGACCCATGAATGTGGGCCGGTCCGATCGCTGCCAGACGCGACTCTGTGGCTGGTTTCTGCTGCGCCAGATTCGCCCAGCCCTTTGGCTTTGTTTCGCAAAATAGTCATTTGAGTGCCTCCCCGATGCTTACGTTCTCCGGGCCGGCCCGAGTTTTCGTTCCCGCTGCAGTCGTTCGAGGCGGTCAAGAGCGCGATCGAGTCTTCGTCCATTCGCAGCGTCGTAGCGAATGGAAAGATTTAAATCCTCTTGGGAAGGGAGAGTCGGAGAGGCGAGCCGCAGGAAACTGATCTTCCTCTTGCCGTCACAGGCGGCAACGCATTGCTGCAACAGCTTCATTCTCGAATTCAGTAGAGTCGAAATGCCATGCACTTCTAATGCCAGCGAGTCTGCCGCTTTAGATTTTCCAGGCGAAGCCTTTTAAATACATCGTTCTACGATACATTCCTTGAGAGAGCATCGCCTTTGGCGACGATGCGAAAATGTGCAATGTTTTGCAATAGCTGAACAACAGATTGCAGACTGTATCGTGTTACGACATTTTCAGACCCTTCGGCCGCATTGTCGATATTGCTCACAGTAGGATTGATGAAATCCCGTGAAGGTGAGCGCAAACAGGAGCTTGAGAGAACAGCTTTGGCAAGCGAGCGACTGGTGATTGATAGCGTGTCAGCCTTGACACACCGCCGACCAATAGACACCATCCTTCTCTGCCGTTTTCTACGTAAGTCATTCATTTTCATCGGCTTCATTTGTGGCCGCCGCTGTGCATTCAGCAAGGCACGTTCCGGCGCGACCTCTTCCATCGCATCTACGTGTTTCCCGTTATACTTCCCGCACTGAGGGAGAGGCCAGAGGATATCCCCCACTGGTGGAGCATTTCGCCCGGCAGATCGCTAATCAAAATGTTTGGCGGCCGGTCGCGTTCGCCAGCGAAGCCATTGAAGCGCTATTCATGGCCGGGTAACATTCGCGAACTGCGTAACGTGGTCGAACGGCTTCTCTTGTTTTCTGTAAACGACTCCGTGGACCTCGCTACCATCAACAAGGCGCTGCCGTCCGGCAACTCAAATTCAGCGAGTTCGAATTTGGGTTCGTTCCCAGATCAGATGGGCACGCTTTCTGTCCGCGTCGAACACTTCGAACGGGAGACGATCCTAGCGGAGATCAAGCGGCAGCAGAACCACATCACCAACACGGCCAAAGCGTTAGGTATGGAGCGCAGCCACCTCTACAAAAAGTGTCAGCAGTTGGGCATCGATCTGAGAGAGGCACGGAAGAATTAGGCAGCTCCGCTGTTTCAATCGGAAGTGCGAGAGGTTCTAATAGTTTTCCAGCTTGGAACTCAATACTTCCCATCGCATGAAAAGATCGTCGACGATTTTCTGCGCTTCATTTACCTTTTTATAGCACTCAAGAAGCCTGGTGGAGTCTGTGACTGTATCCGGGTGATGGAGTTCCTGCTGTGTCACCTGAAGCTTCTGTTCCGCCTCCGCTATCTTATGCTCGATCTGTTCCCATTCTCGGCTCTCGATATATGAAAGCTTCTTTTTTGAAGCAGTGGGCTGCTGCTGCCGGGGAACAGCACTCTTTTTCTTGTTCTCTTGTTCGCCCCTGCGTAGCTCCTGCTCACGCTCCCATTGCGAGCAGTCGGCGAAGATCGCTGCCCCACCACCCTGGGCATTAAGACCAAGGATTACCGTCGACACTCTTTCCAGCATGTATCGATCATGCGTCACCAACACCAGCGCGCCGGGGAAATCCATGAGACTCTCTTCCAGTACTTCGAGTGTTCGGATGTCCAAATCATTAGTTGGCTCATCCAGCAGAAGCACATCCGCTGGCTCCAGCATCATTCGCGCTATCAATACTCTGGCCTGCTCTCCGCCTGACAATCTGGCGAGCGGCAGATCCAGTTGTTCGGCTCGGAAGAGAAACCGGTTGGCCCAGGCAGTCACATGAACCGATCTATCACGGAAAATCACGGAATCGCCATGAGAAACCAGTGCTTTGCGTAACGTCATTTCACCATCAAGATGCTCACGCCCTTGGTCAAAATAGACTATCTTGACGCCGTCAGCGCGCCTGACGCTGCCAGAGTCCGGCAGCACTTCCCCGTTTAACAATTTGAGAAGAGTCGTCTTTCCACTGCCGTTCGGGCCTAGCAAGCCGACTCGCGCACCTGGTGAAAGCACAAACGAGAAATCGCGAAACAGTTCGCGGCCACCCAGCGATTTACTGACGGCAGCTACATCTACCAGTCGTT
>JAOAPL010000173.1 GCA_025462925.1 Acidobacteriaceae bacterium | reverse complement strand
CGATGTGCATTATTCCATTGTGGCGTTCAAATGAGAGCACATGGAGAAGCGCACAATGACGACGGATCGTTGGAAGGACCTGTGCGAAGCGATCATGCGCGAGCCAGATCCACGAAAGCTTATGGAGCTTGTCGAGAAATTAAATCAAACCTTGGAGGAGCGGGAGAATGAATTGAAGGCAAAACGAGGAGAGCGACGCTCTTGTTCTTCTCCGGCTTGAAAAGAAACTACAACCAGCCCTTCGTCCGCGCAATGCGCGCCGCTTCGGTACGATTCGCAGCTCCCAATTTGCTGATTGCCTCTGAAAGGTAGTTCCTTACAGTGCCTTCAGAGAGACTCAATTTCGATGCAATATCGAGGCTGGCCATGCCCTCGCCCGCCAATCGCAAAACTTGGCGCTCGCGCTCGGTCAGCGGATCAGCTTCCACCCACGCCTCCGCCGCCAGTTCAGGATCTATTACGCGGAGACCGCTTTGCACTCGGCGCACAGCCTCGGCCAGCTTCTCCGCCGCCATATCTTTTAAAAGATAACCCGAAGCACCGGCTTCGAGCGCGCGCCGCAAATATCCGGCCCGCGCGAACGTTGTCAGGATCATCACTCGGGTGGACGACCGCAGGCGTTTCAATTCTGCGGCAACATCCAAGCCGCTCAGTTCCGGCATTTCAATGTCGGTCAGGAAAATGTCCGGTTTGTGAGTCATCACTGCGTCGAGCGCGTCGGCGCCGTTCCGGGCCCGAGCTACCACGCTGATGTCGCCTTCGATCTCAAGTAGCGCGGCCAGCGCTCCCAACACCATGCCCTGGTCTTCGGCGATAACCACGCGAATGGCCTTGCGTCCGCTTTTGAGTGCCCGATTCAATGTTTTTCGTTGCCTGTCAGCGGAAACTCAAATCTCAGCTTCGTTCCCGCAGAAGTATCTCGCGCCAAAGTTCCACCCAGCGCCTCAATTCGCTCGCGCATTCCCCGCAATCCGTTGCCTTCGATTTCAAAGCCGCCCCGGCCGTCGTCCTCGATTTCCATTACGCAATTCCCATTCACCGGAGCAATACGCAGCGCACAATTTCGCGCCTGAGCGTGCCTGACCACATTCGTTACCGCCTCCCGCATGATCAGTGCCAGCACGCTCTCCTGTGCCGGAGTCATTCCGATTTCCGAGCTCTCGGCTTCCGCCACGACCCCGGCACTTTGCAGTGCCGCCTTCGCCCGCTGAATCTCCTCGCTCAGCTTGTATGTGCTGTAACCGCGCAGGGTGTTCCGGATCTCCGCCATGCCATCCCGTGAAACCTTCTCGATGTCCGAAATCTCGCTCTTTGCCCTTTCGGGGTACTTATCCAGCAGTTTGCCCGCGAGTGTGGACTTCACAATGATCAATGACAGCGTGTGTCCGAGCACATCGTGCAAATCTCGGGCAATGCGCTCGCGTTCGGCCACTTTCGCCAGGTGTTCGATCTCATCGTGGGCCATTCGCAACTTCACGTCTGCGCGGTTTTTTTCCGCAAAATGAATATTCGATCCGGCGACTCCCAAAGCCACCACCATGGACGTTGCCCAAAATCCAACCGGCGCATGGAACAGTGCTGCGTCAATAGCAAGGATCAACAGCAATCCTGCGACCGCAATAAATGCCCGCTTGGAATTTCCGAAAACCCACGGAATGAATGAAGAAGCGAAAATAATGAAGACCGATGCGCCCTGGTTCATCGGCGCGAGTCCTAAACCCATTGCCGCCATGCAGGCCAATAAGACGTAAGTGAGCGGGGCTTTGACCCAGAAGATTCCAAAATAGATAACCAGAAAAACCGCCGTGACCCCAATTGTTACCAGCCACTCTCTGGTTTTCGCATGACCCAATATCGGCTGGAAGAAAAAGAAGCATAGAAATACCAGCCAGACGTATGGCGCCCAGCCGTGTTCGCGATTTTTGGGAAGAAGCCTCATCCCGCCTCTACATTCTACGTTCGACAGTGTTCCCGCGAGCAGCACCACGTACAGACCAATAACTGAAGAGCGCAGCCACTGGCGCTGCAATCAACAGCAAATCGAGCCGGTGCGCGATGAGCAATAACAATATCGCGGTCGCCACTAGCATTAATCCCGCCGAGTTGGTCAATCTTGATTTCATTGCATCCACCTTCCTGGCGCTTAACCGTTGGCCTTCTGGTCCCGCTGATGTCCCCATCGCGCCACGCCCAGACAGATCATCGCGAATCCACCCAGTGCCTCCCAATGCCCCAGATTCGGGGCTCCGCTGCCCGCTCCCACCACACTCAAAGCCAATTGCGACAAGTGGTATGGCGGCAGAAACACCGCAATATGCTGAACGAGTTTCGGCAAAAACATGAATGGTATCCACAGTCCGGAACAAAACGCCATCGGCAGATGAAACATGTTGATGACCGCTGGAGCCGACGTGGGCCCGGCGAAATATCCGATCGCCAGCCCCATCGCGCAGAAGGGAAGCGAACCGGCCACCAGCGTGGCGACCAGTTTTGCCGCCGTCATTGCCGGCAGGTGCACTCCCCCAAAGGCAATTCCCAGAGAGAGCAGTAACAGCACGTTGGCCGTGCTGAACATCAGGCTCATGATCACCTTTGCTAGAAAATACGCGAACGGAGGCATGGGGCTTGCGCGTTTCACTTGCAGCCAGCCTAACCCTCGTTCTGAAGCCAGGCTAGCCGCCGTCCCAAACAGAGACGCTCCCATCACTCCGAACGTTCCGTATGTAGGGATCAGATACACCGTCGTGCTGACACTGCCGATCATCTGCCTGCCCATCACCACTCCAAACAAGATGTAGAACATCAGCGGAAACACAATTGTTGAGACCGAATACATCGGAAAGCGAAGGGATTTTAAGAACTCGTATTTTGTCTCTTTCAGGCAAATCCTGAATGGATTTGGCCGCTGCACATTCACCATAGAACTTAACGCCGTTGAAGCCGTTGCCATATTGATCTCCTTAATACTGGGCCTTATCATCCTGAGCGCAACCTGCCGATTCGGTTCCGCGGTCAAAGGACTTCTATTGCTCACCCTCACACTGTCGTGGTAACTAGTTGTTGCTGCTGTCGTCCCGCGTTAGCGCCAGGAATGCCTCTTCCAATCCCGCACTTGTAACTTCAACGGCGGAAATTTCCTGATCAAGGCTCAACAATCTCCGCAAAACACTTTCAGCGTTGGCTGTGTGAATCACTATCGCCTCGCGGTCCTCATTCACGTCCAAAACTTGCGGCATTTCCTTGATCGCCGCAGCCGTAAGCCGAGTAACGCAGCGAATCTTCTTCCCGGCAGTGCGCGCCTTGATCTGTGCCGGAGTCCCATCCGCAATAATCAACCCCTTGTTGATGACCCCAATCCGGTCTGCAAGCGCATCAGCTTCTTCGAGATAATGCGTCGTCAGTACGACCGTCTTCCCTCGTCCTAACAGCTTGCGAATCTCATTCCACAGAAGATGCCGCGCTTCAACGTCCAGACCCACGGTGGGCTCATCTAGAAACAGCAAGTCTGGATTGCCGCATATGGCCAATGCGAACAGCACTCGCTGCTTCTGTCCGCCAGATAGGTCCCCAAATTTACGGTTACGAAGACTTTCAAGTCCGGCGATCGCCAGCGTCTCCGTCATGGGAAGCGGATTCGGATAATAAGAAGAGAACAGATCGATATGCTCCCATACGCGCAGCGTCTCTGGCACCCTGCCCACCTGCAACATTGCGCCAACCCTCATGTGCGTGGCCAAACTCGCCGGATCGCCTCCGAAAACCGTTACCTTGCCCGCGGTGGGCACAGCCAGCCCCAGCAGCATCTTGATCGCTGTTGTCTTGCCCGCCCCGTTTGGTCCCAGCAACGCCACAAGTTCGCCTGCCCGCACCTCAAAGTTGAAGTCCGCCAGCGCTTGCACCTGTCCGAAGTTCTTGCTGACGCCATCCATGCGCGCCACGTGCTGCGAACCTGCTGCCGGTGTATTGTGCATCGTCAAAAATTGTGCCGTTGTCACCATCGCCGTCTCTTTTCCCGTCATCCCGAACTCGCCCGCTGAACGAGAAAGGGACCTTACGTTAGTCCTAGCGACCGATGTCCTCATCAGGATTCACCACTTGCATCTTCTCGAACTGCCGTTTCCTCGAACAGTGCCGATCATCACGACTTTCGCGTGACAAATGTCAGCAGCAGCCGCGTATAATTCCACCTTTTCGGAAGGTGTGCGCTTAATGAAAATACGCCCGGGGCTGGAGATTGCCAGCCTCACTGATGTCGGCTGCCAGCGCGAGAACAACGAAGACAGTTGCGGCTATTGGGAGCCTCAGGACGACGCTGATTTCGCACGCCTGGGCCGCCTGGCAGTTATTGCCGATGGAATGGGCGGCTGTGA
>JAOAPL010000148.1 GCA_025462925.1 Acidobacteriaceae bacterium | reverse complement strand
TGATGAAGCACTTATCGAATTGTGCGCACTTCTGGCCGATGCAGGCTTCGTTGCGCGCGTCAATCTTTGGCCACAACGCACTGGCCTCAGGCAGTTGCGAAAGCTCGGCGCGGTCGCCAGTCTCGGTGCTCTGCTCCCATTCGGCGATTTGGCGATACTGCTCGACCTCTTCCAATCCATTGAGCACTGGCTGGCTGGTAAGGTCGTACAGTTTTTGTCTGCAGAGATAGTTGTTGCGGCCTTTCATGTAGGTGACGCGCAGCTTGCCCAGTGACTGCTCAAGAAATGGGACGTCCTTGTAGTAAAGCTGTTCCTGAAGATTCTTGGTTCCGGTGGAGATGATCACGCGTTTGCCGGAGCGGATCACTGGTAGCAGATACGCCAGCGTCTTCCCTGTGCCGGTTCCCGCTTCGACGATCAGGTGTCGCTTCTCCGTGAGAGCCTGCTCAACGGCTTCAGCCATCTGCAGTTGTCCCCGACGGAATTCGTAGGCGGGATGAGCCGTGGCCAGCACTCCACCGGGCGCGAAGAACTGATGCAGCGAAGGCACTTCGGCGTGTGCGACTTCAGAGGCTTCGGAGTACTGGGCAACGGGATTGGGTGTGGATGACAATGCGGATTGCTCTGAGACCGAGTTCTACTCACTATAATAGGAAGCGAGCCTATTTTCAGCACAGAGTGCTTTCACAGCCGAGGCGGCTGTGCCACATCTGCAGCACATCGGATAAATTTTGCTAAAGACTGCCACAAAGAAGAAAAAGAAACGCTCTGATTCACTGCCGACGCTTGCCATTGTCGGCCGCCCCAACGTGGGCAAGTCCACGCTGTTCAACCGACTGGTTGGATCACGTCGCTCGATCGTTGGCGATGAGCCGGGGATCACGCGTGACCGCATCTACGGCAGCGCGCAATGGAATGGACGCGAGATCCGCGTGGTGGATACGGGCGGCATTGTCCCCGACGACAAGGAACTGATCCCCACCGAGATTTACAGTCAGGCCAAAGTCGCGCTCGAAGAGGCAGATGCCATCATCATGGTCGTCGATGGCCGCTCCAACCTGACGGCGACTGACATTGAGCTGTCGCGAATCCTCATGCGCGGCGGCAAACCGCTGTTCCTTGCCGTCAATAAGATCGATTCCCCGAAGCAGCAGGCGGATGCGGAGGAATTCAGACGACTGGGAGTCCGCAACGTCTATTTCGTCTCGGCGGAGCACGCCACGAATGTCGCGGAATTGCTGGAAGCCGCGCTTTCTGCGATGCCGGAGAGACCAAAGGCTTTACCCGCAGAGGACGCGGAGGTCGCAGAGGAATTCGAAGGTAAAACCGAAGCTCCTCCCGAACAGCACGAACGCTCGGCAATGCCCGACGAGATCAAGATCGCGATCATTGGACGGCCGAATGTGGGCAAATCCACTCTGCTGAACCGGCTGACCGGGACCGAACGTGCGATCGTCTCACCCATTGCCGGAACGACGCGCGATGCGGTAGACGAACTTGTCCAGAAAGATGGCAAGAAATATCGCTTCATCGATACCGCCGGAATCCGGCGCAAGGGCAAGACGCGGTTGATGGCGGAGAAGCTCAGCGTGGTGATGGCGCGCAAGCATCTGGAAAGCGCTGACGTGGCGTTGCTGGTGGTGGATGCGGTGGAAGGAGTCACCGCAAGTGATGCCACCATCGCCGGCTACGCGCATGAGAGTGGACGTTCGGTGATCATCGTCATCAACAAATGGGACTTGGTGACCAGCGCCCGTACCGATGGCAAGCCTCCGGCAGACCGCGAAGTCTTCGAAGAGCAGGCACGACACGCGCTGAAATTCCTGAACTACGCCCCCATCGTCTTCGTCTCCGCCGCGTCAGGTAAAAATGCCGATAAGATTTTCACCCAAGTGGAGATCGTGGCGAAGGAGAGATTCAAGCGCATCACCACCGGACAGATGAACCGTTTTCTCAAGCACGTGGACTTCGAGCGGGCCTCAGTGCCCATGAGCAAACGGGTGCGGATCTATTATCTGACGCAGACCAATGTCGCGCCGCCCACGTTTATCCTGTTCGTTGATCGGGACGTGGACCTGCACTTCTCATATCAGCGGTTTCTTGAGAATCAAATTCGGGAGTCGTTCGGATTTATCGGCACGCCTATCTGGATCAAGACCAGGCCGAAAGAGAAGAAGCAGTAGGCAGTAGCAAGTAGTCAGTAGTCAGGCGAAGATGAAGATGAAGCTGGGGCAGCGTGGCCCCCCGGCACCTGAACTGGACGCGCGCTTCTACGATCCGAATAACACCTTACAGTCGAGTGAGTGCCGTCGCATTACGACGGTAACCCGGGTAACGCGTCGGGTGGCATGTCTGGGGGAGGGCTCTCTGGCGCGCTTGGAAGCGGAGGCTCGCTTGCAGGCGTTCCCGGCGGCGGCTCGGGATGCATGAAATTCCACAGCGGCTCGTATCGGCTGCCGAAGAAGCTCAGCGCATATGACTCATAGAACATTACCGCAGGTGCGGCGATGACGCCGAGCACGAACAGGACTACGGGAAGGACGATCACAGCCGTCAGGGTCACGAGTAACGCAATCATCACCGGACTTTGGAATGTGCCGGGGCTGACCGCTACAGCGATAACAGCCAGGATGACGAACGGGATCGCCAGAATGATGAAAACGATCACGTCAATGATCGCCAGCACAATTCCCACCACGATGGCCATCGCGATCTTCATCAACACGTAAATCGCAAAATCGCCCTTCGCCGCTTTCACCATCGCCCACAGTTTGCGCCATGCATTGGGAATAGTGATGTCTTCCAGCGCGATGATGGGCACCGCAAAGTCCTTGGCAAACAAGGCGATGATCGCGAAGATCAGAAGGAGCACGAAAACTAATGGCAGCAGAATCAAGAGCGCAAACAGGAATATCCCAAGATGCTCTTTCAAATGATGAATGATCCCCATGCGCCAGGCCAGCAGCAGAGGCGGGCCTACCAAGACCAGATAGAACGCCAACGCAATTCCACCAAAGGCCAACTGGAAGAGGAAATAACGCACGCCATGGCTGTGCCATCGCGACCAGCCCTCGCGGAGGCGAGAGCGCCCGGTTGCGACCGTGTCGAAAAACATGAAGCGGGCCACGCTGGCGACATACAAATGTACAAACGCAAGCAGTACGACCAATACCACCACGATCGTGATCAATGCGGCTAACTGCCCGGGGCCGATTCCGGGAATGTGCGGGATCGCGGGAGCGGAGCTTCCAGATTCCGGACGGGTAATCTTGCCGAGATTGCCAATTCCCCTGAAATTGCATCCTCCCTGGCTGGCAAATTCGCCGGTGGCCAATCCCAGGAGCGCCAAGCGCCACCATCGCGCCCAGCGAAACGGCTCGAACAAGAATTTTTCGGTCCTGTCCACGGCGGGACGGATGGATTCAACGGCGGACAACGGCTTTATGGGCATGCGCTCTGCTCCAGTGCTTTAGGCAGACGAACGAAATACAGCCTAAGTTTCACGCATTCACGTGCGCACGCGATTGTAGCGTTGATTCCGCCGCTTTCCACCAGATTTCGAATGCAGCCAGTGCCTGCTCGCAAACCATCCGATGTCGCTCTTTTTTGTCGCGGACGCGGCGGCGGGTCTGCTCATCGAGTACCGGCAACAGGTCGAAGGTGATATTCGCAGGCTGAAAGCGCTTGGGATCGGCATTGGTGATGTAGTTCACCAGCGAGCCCAGCGCGGATTCGCGCGGTGCCGGCACCAGTTCCGATCCAAGCGCGCGCGCCGCCACTTCCATTCCCACGAGTTGTCCCGTGGCTATTGATTCCGTGTACCCCTCGACTCCGGAGATCTGTCCGGCAAAGAAAACGTTGGGATACGACTTCATCGCCAGCGTCGGCCCGAGAAGTGTGGGGGCGTTGATGTATGTGTTGCGATGGATCTGTCCATAGCGCAGGAACTTTGCATTTTCAAGTCCGGGAATGAGGCGCATCACCCGGGCCTGTTCACCGAATTTCAAATGGTTCTGGAAGCCGACTAGGTTGTAACTGTCGGCGCGCAGATTTTCGCTGCGCAACTGCACCACGGCATACGGGATCCTGCCAGTCTTGGGGTCTTTCAAGCCCACGGGCTTCATTGGGCCAAAGCGCAAAGTGTCGCGGCCACGGCGGGCGATCTCTTCAAT
>JAOAPL010000142.1 GCA_025462925.1 Acidobacteriaceae bacterium | reverse complement strand
TCTCCTACTACGACATGCCCAATGGCGAACACACGCTGGAGGACCTGCGTCGAGCTATCGAGCAAGCGTTGCTCGATAGTGACCTGCTGAGTGATGAGGTTCGCGAGCAATTACAGCAGATGCAGGCTGAAGGTTCTCTGGACGACCTCATTGAGCAACTGATCGAGCGCATGCAGCAGGAAGATTACATCAGCATTGACCAGCCGCATGATCCGGCAAAGCGTTCAAGCGTCGGGGGCCAGGTAGGCGACGCACAGCAGCAAGCGCGGTTTGAAATAACCGACAAGAGCCTGGACTTTCTCGGATACAAGACACTTCGGGACCTGCTCGGGTCGCTCGGTAAGTCGAGCTTTGGCCGACACGACACGCGCGACATGGCTACGGGCATTGAGGCCAGCGGCGCGTCACGCCAGTACGAATTTGGCGACACGCTGAACCTGGACATCACGGCAACGCTTTCGAGCGCCATCCAGCGTGAAGGCCTGTCGCTGCCGCTGAACATTGAATATCGCGACTTACAGGTACATCAATGCGAGTACCAGTCATCGTGCGCGACTGTGCTGATGCTCGACTGCTCGCACTCCATGATTCTCTACGGCGAAGACCGCTTCACTCCCGCAAAAAAAGTTGCGATGGCGCTTTCGCATCTTTTGCGAACGCAGTATCCAGGGGATTCGCTGTCGTTGATTCTGTTTCACGATTCCGCGGAAGAAATTCCGCTGTCCCAGCTTGCGCGGGTGAAAGTTGGGCCGTATTACACGAATACGCGAGAGGGTTTGCGCCTGGCCCAGCGCATTCTTCAACGTCAGCGCAAGGACATGAAGCAGATCGTGATGATTACAGACGGAAAGCCCTCAGCTCTAACCCTCGAAGATGGAAGGATCTACAAAAATGCCTTCGGCTTGGATCCACTCGTGGTCAGCCAGACGCTGGAAGAAGTTTCCAAGTGCAAACGCGCTGGCGTGATGATCAACACGTTCATGCTGGCTTCAGACTATGGCCTGGTGCAGTTCGTGCAGAAGGTCACGGAGATGTGCCGCGGGAAGGCTTACTTCACTACTCCGTATACACTGGGCCAATACCTACTGATGGATTACATGTCCCGCAAGACCAAGACGATTCACTAAGGCCACACCTTTCTTTGCGATCTCGGCGTGACCTCTCCGAACTTTGCGGTTAAGGGCTTGAAGATTTTGACCGCAAAGTTAGCAAAGGTCACGCGGAGGTCGCAGAGAAAAGCATCAAGCGTTAAGAATCTCCTGCACCGCCCTCCATGCCTGGTCAATCGCCCCGTCGGTATAGGCATAGGCTCCGGCGTCTGCGTTTGCAATCGTAATTCGTCCAAATGGCTGACGCGCTACCTCGCAGGGAAGCTCTCCGCCTTCCAGCCAGAACTTGTCAAAAAGCGAGTTGTATTCGTAAGCGTACCCGTGGGGCCAGCGATTCACGGTTATGGCGCTAATATCTCGCGCCGGATCGAAACCTCCCGGACCAAGCGCCCGAACGAGTTCGTCGCGAATTTTGCGTTCGATGGTTTCGAAGTCGGTGGTGAACAGTTCTATCCGCCCCAAGCGGTGCTGGTCACGCGCGGGGAGACCTGGGCGGCATGGCGTCTTCATCATGTGGATCACGACCGGCTGATCGGGCGAAGTCGAGCACTGGTACTCCCCGATACTCACTGGTAGATCGAGATTGAAAGCCGAATGGTAAAAGCCCGGCGCATACACGGCATTGGTGCCGAGCTTCTGGAATGCAGTCCAGTTGCGGAGGGCCACATTGGTATAGAGCAACGGCACTTTCGCGGCGGAATGCAATGCCTGCTTCTGCTTTTCGGGGAGTTCTGAGCAGATGTAGGGAACCACCATATTCCAGCAGGCCAGCATCGCGTAGGGCGCTCGCACGGTGTACAACTTGCCGAATCGCGAGTAGGTGATCTCTACCTCTTTTGCACTAGCTGGATTCCCAAGGTGCTTGACTTGCACTGCGGTGCTATTCAAACGAATGCGAACTAAAGACGATGATTCGTCGAGCTTCGCGTAGTTCGCCCTCGCGGTGACCAAATCTGTGATCGACGCACCCGGAATCGCATCGGGAATCAGCTTGCGGACCAGCAGTCGAGCGATGGAAGCGTTCCCGTCGGGAAAATGAAAGAAGTATTTGTCCGCTCCTGCATTGGGGATGGCGTCTCGATTCATCCCCTTTCCCGGCTGGGCATCAAGTTTCAGTCCCGCAAATCCGGGCAGCCCTAGCCCCCAGGCATCCTGGGCAGAGACTGCGTCAATGCCAACTCCAAACAAGCCGTGCGGCGCCGCCTGATACAGCTTCACGATCTCGGGCGAGCCGCCCGCCACGTCGGTCAAAAACTTCGCATAACTGACGCGGGCCATGCGCGCCTTTTTCTCGTCGGAACTGATGCCGGGGTAATAATCCTGCTTGGCAAAAACCAGACGTTGCAGGTCCTGTTTGGCTGCATCGGAAATTGGAGCCTGGTCCGTGAACCTTGCCCAGCCATCGCGTGAACCGATGGCGGCATCGCCGCTTTCCCCGCCGCTGATCGGCGCAGGATTTGTCACCAGCCGGTCCGAACCAAACGTCTGCTGATCGAAAAAGATACTGGGCTTGAGGCCGAGTGACCCATAAAGGTCCTTGGTGACATATTTGGGAAAAGAGGCTACGTCAATCCCGAGTTCTTCGACCAATGCTTTCGCAACGTCGCTGTAGGGAGCCGGACTCTCGATGGAAAATGTTCCCCCAAAGCCAAGCATTTTGCGGCCGCCGACAGCAAACTCGTTCCGCTTGGCATGTCCACCAAAGTCGTCGTGGTTGTCCAGAATCAGAATGCGCGCGTTCGGATTCGCCTTGCGAAAAAAATGTGCTGCGGAGAGGCCACTTATGCCTCCGCCCACAACAATAAGATCGAAAGTCTCTCCGGTTTCAGCAGGCTTGCCTGCTTTTTCCCAAGATGCGCCATCGCGGAGACCGTGGGCAACTTCGAACGAGCCCGCGTGACTGCCGCGCAACCCGGTGAGTGCCGGAGGATAGTAGCCGGATGATTTCTCCGGATCAAGATCGTGCTGAAGCGCCGCAAGCACGTGGGGCGGCACGATCGCAGCCCCAGCCGTGACCGCCACACCGTTCAGAAAGTCGCGGCGGGTGATGCCGCAATTCATCCCCACGTCTTTATCTTTGTCTTTGAATTCTCCCATACGCCCCCTCGCGAATGTCGCTCACCGTCTGACTGGCAGGATGGAGATACTCGCGGACTCAGGCCTTTGGGGTCTCTTCGGCTTTCTTAACTGCAGATTCCGCGCCCAGGAAGCCGATCTTGCTATGTGTGCCATCGCAGAAAGGTTTATTGACTGACCCGCCACAGCGGCAGAGCGAGAATGCAGTCTTGCCGGTCAGATCAAAGTTGTTGCCATCAGCATCAACAAGTTCGATAGAGCCTTCCGGGGCCTCTACGCGATAAGGACCGTTTTTCCTGACTGTAATTTTGACTGCGGACATGATTCCTCCGGAATTGAAGATAACAGCTTCAGCTGACTGGCTGCCACTCTGCTCTAGGCAGCGCGGGCCTTGTGGGTGGAAACGCTGTGATAGAGCTGAATGTAGTTGTCGGTCATGCGAGTGGCATTGAAGCACTCACGCGCACGCTGAAAGGAACGATTGGCAAAGTTGCGCCGCATTTGCACATCGCTGCTGAGAATACGTACAGCTTCGGCGAGACTATCAGCGTCATTAGCACGAAAATACACCGCGGCATGACCCCAGATTTCGCGAAGAGAGGGAATGTCGTTCAAGATCAGGGCACAACGTGACAGGGCAGCTTCGAGGATCGCCATGCCGGAGACCTCATAGCGCGCTGTCCCGGCAAACATTGCTGCCCGGCTGTACAGAAGGCGTAACTGAGGCTCGGACTGCGCCCCCTTCAGCGCGACGCCCACGCTGCCATCGCTGAAGCTAACATCCGCACGAACTGGCAGCCT
>JAOAPL010000070.1 GCA_025462925.1 Acidobacteriaceae bacterium | reverse complement strand
TAAGCGCCGTTGTTGAAGAGCAAGTCTTCGCACAAGTTTTCCTGGTGCTTGCTGCAGTAGAAACACTTTCCGCAAGGAGCGGAGTTCAACGCCACCACGCGCATCCCGCGCTTGAATTTCTTTACGTTCGGCCCGACCTCTTCAACAATCCCCGCTAGTTCGTGTCCGAACAAGGCCGGAGGGATGATCATGCGTGCGTGGTAACCGCGCTGGAAGACTTTGAGGTCAGTGCCATCAGTGAGTGCAACTTCCACTTTCACCAAGACTTCCCCATCGCCAACCCGGGGAATGGGAACCTTTTCAATCTTCACGTCCTCTTTGCCATAGAGGACCGCGGCCGTCATTTTTCCGTTCACTTTCAGCTTCCTTTCCAAGTACTTACTGCTTTGCTATTTATTCAAGGGCTCTGCAGCTTCGCTGCTGCGCCCTCGCGCTATGTTCGCGCTGTGCGGCGCTCACTCCGCGCTCACCCGTGAATCACAATCTTCATTGAATCCGGCTGCGGGTTTGCCGCCAACTGAATGGCAGCAACTGCATCTTGCAATGAAAACCGGTGGGAGATCAGCTTGCTAAGGTCCACCCCACCGTTAAACACAAAATCTACTGTCTCGTTCTGTATATCCACTGAGGCACTATAGGAGCCCATCAGTGTTTTCTCATCGACGCAAATCGCCGCAGGATCAATTGCAGCTTCGCTGCGCACCGTCTGTGCGAAGAGCATTACCCTGCCACCCGGCCTCACTGCATCCATCGCCGGACGGATTAAGGCATTGCCCCCAACAGCGACCACGACTGCATCTGCACCACGGCCCTCGGTCAACTCTTTCGTGCGGCTGACCACATCGCTGCTCGCAGCATCAATGACTTCTGAAATGCCGAAGGTTGTAGCTATTGTAAGCCTCTGCGAGTACAAATCGGAAGATATCACTCTGGCACCTGCGCGCGCCGCCAGAACCGCCAAAATGATGCCTATGGGCCCTTGTCCCATGACTAATACGGTCTCACCAGGCTGCAAGCGCAGGCTCTGAATGCCCTTCAAGCAGGTATTTACCGGCTCAATGAACGAGGCTTGTTCGAAGCTCACGTTGGCGGGAATCTTGACGACCCCTTTCCGGACGACCCAATCCATTACCCGGATATATTCGGCGAATCCTCCGCCTGAGGGGTCAAAGCCCGCCGTGGCACCCACCTTTTTGTAGACCGCACACTGCGCATATACCTTGAAGCGGCAGTAATAACATTCACCGCAGGGGATGTGGTGGAAGACCATCACACGGTCGCCGACTTTGAACGTCTCTACTCCGGCCCCAACTTTCGCTACAGTGCCGGACATTTCGTGTCCGAAGATTCGCGGAGCGGAATGCGATCCAGTGGCAATCTTCTTGAGGTCGGTGCCGCAGATGCCGCATGTATTGATCTTCACCAGCAACTCGCCCGCACCGATCTCCGGCACAGGAACAGTTTCTACGCGGACATCATTGATGCCGCGATAGACCGCGGCCAGCATGGTGCCCGGGACTACAACAACGTCCGACTTGCTTGTGTTTTGCGCTTCAGCTGCGACTGACATTCGCCTCGAATCCTTCAACTTTCACCTTAGAGTATTGCTCAATCTTCCTCTTCAATGCGGCGCACAGCCGTTCCGTAGCGAGTGCACTGTTTGATCCCAGCTTGATCACAGTTGGCCAAAGCCAGGGTCGAACTACCGTGTAGGCGATGAAACCAGCGGTCTTGAACTCGCCAGAATCGCCAACAAATCTCCCCATTGGCGGCATGGGAAAATCGTATTCGTCGGAGATCACCTTGATCGCGATGCAAGGAACATTGTAAACACGGGCGACATCGGCCACTGCATAAGCTTCCATATCGACTGCCTGCGCCTCATAGTTGCCGGCAAATATCCGCTTATGCTCCACGCCCGCAATGGCACCGGCGCTCACCAACTTGCCTTTGCCCGCGGCGGTTTCGATGGTGTTGTTGTCCGAATCTCCGATGATGATGGCTGGCTCAAAAATATCGCCGACTTTCAATTCCGGCACCAGCGCCCCTGCGAAGCCGGCGGAGATAAACTTTTCGATGTTGCCATTCGAATGGCGCCAAACAGCATCCGTCGCGATTCGGGCGGAGATGCCGCCAATCCCGCCGCAGGCGACAATGACGTTCTCGCGTTCGAAGATCTTTATTGTGCGCCGTTGCGAGTGAACGGAGGTGGTATTCCATCCCTTGACTAACGGCGCGACCTCGCGCTCGAGAGCGGCGATGATGGCGAGTTTTGGGGTAGCTTTTGGCATTTAGCTCTTAGCTGAACCTCGGCGGCTAAAGCCGCTCTTATAATTGCAACTTGCGGCACGGCTGAAGCCGTGCCCTTTCAAAGCGGACTCTTATGTGCGGCACAGCCGCGCCTTCATTCAAAGCCCTTCACAAATCCCCACGTTAGCTCCGCGAACGTGGGGCACACCCCACTCTACCTAGCCTACATACCCATTGGCCTTGAACCATTCGACGGCGCGTTTTAACGCATCGTCGACGGGGGCGACTTTGTATCCCAACTCCCGCTCAGCTTTTGCCGATGAGGCAAACATCTTCTTGCGTCCCATGCGCACGGCGTCTATGGTCGCGCGCGGTTCCCTGCCGCGGATGCGTCCGGTGAAAATCTCGTCGAAGACGGCAAAACCAAGCGCCACGGAATGCGGTACTTTCATTGTGGGCGATGGCAATCCTGTCATCGCAGCAAGCTTGTCCAGAATTTGTTTCAGTGTAAGATCCTGCCCGCCGAGAATATATCGTTGCCCGGGAACGGCGAGTTCCATCGCGGCTATGTGTCCGTTGGCGACTTCGGTCACGTCGGCGAGGTTCAATCCCGTATCCACGTAGGCGGGAAAGTTCCCTTTCAAAAAATCAAGGATGATGCGGCCAGTGGGAGTGGGCTTGATGTCCTGCTCACCGACCGGAGTCGTCGGATTCACGATCACAACGTTCGCTCCGTTCTTCCCTGCTTCGAGCGCGATCTGCTCGGCCATGAACTTCGAACGTTTGTAATGCCCGATCATCTCGGCGAGGGTGACCGGATCGTCTTCGGTTACCGGCCTTCCGTTGGAAGTCGCAAAACCCATCGTGGCGACACTGCTGCAATAGACTACGCGTCGCACTCCTGCCTGCTGAGCCGCTTCGATGATCGCCTTTGTGCCTTCGACGTTCGCGGCGTACATCTCTTTGCCCTGCGGATCGGGAGTCCACAAACGGTAATCGGCGGCGACATGGAAGACGAACTCGCAACCTTCCATCGCTCGTCTTAGTGAAGCTGCATCGCGGAGGTCGCCTGTTACGTGTTCCGCTTTCAGAGCCGCAATGTTTTCCTTCCGGCTGGTGGGACGAACGAGCAGACGCAGGTCCGCTCCCCGCGCGGCCAACTGCTTGGCAACGTGCGAGCCTACAAATCCGGTTGCGCCTGTGACGAATGCGAGCATTTAGCAGTTAGCATTTAGCATTTAGTGACAGTGTGTGTGCTGTCGGTTCTTTCGCAATGTCGTTCCAAAAATTAAAGACGCCACGAATGGCGCCTTCGCGTTTCAAATTAAAGCGTCACCCCTGTGTGCTACTCCAGGGCTTCGGGATTGATTCCAATATTCTTCTCGCCTTTCGCGCGCTTCTCCCAGTATTTCTTGACCCAGGCTTCATAACTTTTTCCGGCGGCGGTGTCGCGCCCGCTGAAGACCAGAGCAGCGATATCGGAATATGGAATTGCGATCTTCGAGTCAGAATCCTTGGGAAACAGGCGCACGACCGAATCGGCCAGGGTTGCGCCTGTTCGGCGGTCGAAGATATATCCCTCAACTTTGCTGCCGTCCTTGCGCGTGATGGTCACGTCGCCGCGGAAGTCGAAAGCCTTTTCGAACGCGGCGCGAATCTCATCTTCTGAAACCAGTTCCGGAACCCAGCCTTCGAGCTTTTCATGGACGGTGCCGGGCGCGACTTCGAGAGAGTCGGGGTTAAGCGCTTTGTTCAGATTCGCGTCGGAGATTTCATGTGTAGGAGCACTCATGCGTTGGTCTCCTCCATCTGAGTGGCGTCCGATTTGATCTGCACCAGCGGATTGTAGGAATGCACCGGATGCGTCTGCTCGTTTAACAGTTCAAGAGCGCCAAGGTCTTTGTACTCGCTGAAGAGGGTGGCGCGAACAGTATCCATAAATCCGCGTATGGAGCTGAAGGTGTCATTGACGGCGGAAGGTTCGTAGCCGCAATGCACCATGCAATTGGCGCACTGAGGATTCCCCGACTCCGTTCCGTAATCGTTCCAGACGGTAGTCTCCATCAGTTCTTTATAGGTGTCGGCATAACCGTCTTGCAGCAGGTAACAAGGCTTCTGCCACCCGAAGATGTTGAAGGTAGGCATGCCCCAGGGAGTGCAGGAGTAATGCCGCTTGCCCATCAGGAAATCGACGAAGAGTGGTGACTGATTAAATCGCCAGCTCTTCTTACGATTGGAAAATATCGCGCGGAACAATCGGCGGGTGCGTGCGCGTCCGAGAAAATGTTGCTGGTCGGGTGCTTTGTCGTAGGAATAGCCGGGCGAAAGCATCATGCTTTCGACGCCCACTTCCATCATCTCGTCAAAGAATGCGCGAACGCTGTTGGGGTCGGCGCCATCGAAGAGAGTGGTGTTGGTAGTAACGCGGAAGCCGCGAGCCAGCGCTGCCTTAATTCCTTCTACTGCGATCTCATATCCGCCTTCCCGGCAGACAGAAAAATCGTGGTGCTCTTTCTGGCCGTCCATGTGGACGGAGAAGGTCAGGTACTTGCTGGGCTTGAAGAGGTGGATCTTTTCCTTCAGGAGCAGCGCGTTGGTGCAGAGGTAAATATATTTCTTACGCGCGACGAGTCCTTCGACGATCTCCGCGATCTGCGGATGCATCAGGGGTTCGCCGCCGGGAATGCTGACCATCGGCGCGCCGCATTCGTCCACGGCTTTGAAGCATTGTTCGGGAGATAGATCCTTCTTAAGAATGTGCGCGGGATATTGGATCTTGCCACATCCGGCGCAGGCCAGGTTGCAGCGGAAGAGCGGCTCCAGCATCAATACCAGCGGATAGCGCTCGCGCCCCGCAAGTTTCTGGCGAAGCACGTAACTTGCTACCGTCCACATCTGAGAAACTGGTACCGCCATTCGTTCTCCTTGATTAACTCAACTTGCTACTACGCCGCGCTTTTGACTTTGTGCAAGGTCATCTCAAATATCTTTCTCCAGGTCGTGCCGTCTGGAGAATATTCGCCGATTTCAGACCACTCGCCTTTTTCGTTCAACTGAATCTTGTATTGCATCTTGCCACGCGGAATCTCCAGCAACCAGATGAAAGTGCCATCCTGTACGCTGCCTTTGTAAACGCCTGCACGGCCATCGGCGAGATAGCTGCTGAAACGATATCCGTTGGCGGGTTCGTCATAGGAGATCACGGCAAGGGCGTTGTGGACTATCCGCGGCTCTTCTTTGCCAGTCGTTTTCGATTTGTGCAGGCCTTCGATGGTTCGGACGGTGCCGTCCAACTTGCTCTGAACCTTTTCGTTGCTGGTGAAGGATGATCTTTGACCGTTGATGTCCATCCAACCTTCGCCTTCCCAATTGCCTACCAGGAAGTCGAGCTTCTTCATTTCCTGCGCTGGCTTCGCGCTCGTCGGAGGAGCTTGCGCTGACATCGTCACAGCAGTAAGTAGCAGCGTAAGCGCCAATAATGTCCGCAATGCACCTTGTGATTTCAATCTCATGCCTTTCCTGTCAAAACTGCGTCTTCAACGTTTTGAAAAGCGCGCGAGTAAGCCGTAAGCGCCATCAGCGGGAAGTACACACGATACATGTGATACGAGAGATAAAAGACGCGTGGGAACCCTGTTCCCGTGTACTGCGGCTCGTCCCATCCCCCGGCATTGTTCGTTCCCGGCTTCTTTTGCGTACGCAATAAATATGAGACGCCGCGCTGGACCGATTCGCTGCGCGTGTCGCCGGCAGCCAACAAACCTAATACAGCCCATGCTGTCTGCGAAGGCGTGCTTGTTCCGACTCCCTTTTTATTCGGATCATCGTACGATCCGCAGGTTTCACCCCAGCCATCATCGGCGTTCTGCATCATGCGTAGCCATTCCGCAGCCTGCTGCACCATGGGCTCGTTCTTGTCCACACCTATCGCGTCCAATCCGCGAAGCACTTGCATGGTGCCGTAAATGTAGTTTACGCCCCAGCGTCCGAACCAAGAGCCGTCCGATTCCTGCGACTTACGGATGAACGAGAGAGAGCGCCTTACCGCAATATCATTCTGGGTGAAGCCGTAGGCGGCGAGCATCTCGAGGACGCGTCCGGTGATGTCCACGGTCGCGGGATCCAGCATGGCGTTGTGGTCCGCGAAGGGGACATACTGGAAGACCATCTTGTCATTGTCTTTATCGAACGACGCCCAACCGCCGTCCTTGCATTGCATCGCCAGAACCCAATCGATGGCGCGCTTCACTGACTTGTGCTGATAGCCTTCGTCGGAGGTGGTCACCTTGTTCAAGGCGAGCATGACCATGGCACTGTCATCGACGTCGGGATAGAACTCATTGTTGAATTCGAAATACCAACCCGCGGGGGCAACGTTCTTGACCTTCACCGCCCAGTCGCCCTTGTGCGTGACCTGCTTTTTCAGCATCCACTCGGCAGGTGCCACCATGCGAGGATCGTTGGCGGGCACTCCGGCTTCGCCCAGCGCGAAGAGTGCATAGGCCGTGTCCCACACCGGTGACATGCAAGGTTGCATACGGAAGCGGTCACCCTCTTCAATCCCGAGCTTTTCGAACTCGTCCATGGCGCGTATCACTTGTGGATCATCGAGCGAATAACCAAGACAGCGCAGCGCGATGATGGAGTTCATAACGGCGGGATAGATAGCTCCGAGACCGTCGCTCATCTCCATGCGCTCCAGCATCCACTTCTCCGCCTTCTTGATTGCGATGGAGCGCAGTGGGCGCACATGGACGCGCTCAAACCAGTGCGTCATGTGGTTCATGACTAGGAAGAAATTTCGCCAACTGATCTTCTTCTTCGACCATTTCAGGTGCAGATCAGCGTTCTCGCGTCCGCCTACATACAACTCACTGACACCCATCTCGTCGGGAATCTTCTTGAAGGGCTTCTTCGCGTAGGCGATGGAGAGCGGAACCAGGATGGCGCGCGACCACGAGGATATCTCGTAGATGTTGAACCAGAACCAGTTCGGAAACAGAATCATCTCCGGCGGAACTGCAGGGACGGCATCGTAGTCATACTGGCCGAAGAAGCAGAGATAAATCTTTGTGAAAGTATTGACTTCAGTGACGCCGCCCATCGCAAGGATGCGCTCGCGGGCGCGTGTCAGCACAGGATGATCGGCCTTGTACCCGGCCAGCTTCAATCCAAAGTAGGCTTTAACTGTGGCGCTGATGTTTGACGGGCCGCCATGAAAGATCGGCCAGCCGCCATCTTCATTCTGGTGGCGCATGATCTCGCGCGCACACTTCGCATTGCGGACATCGTCGGAAGTGCCGAGTAACGCGTGCAGCAGAATGTAATCGGATTCGAGGGTGGTGTCGGCTTCAAGTTCTCCGCACCAGTAGCCGTCTTCGTGGCGGATGGAGAAGAGATGATCGCGCGCAGCGGCGATTGCCGTGGTCACACGGGAGATCGCATTACCGACCTTGCCGAAGAACATAAGATCGCCATCGTTAGCAGAGCTGCTTACGACAGGATTGCTCTTCCCATCTCCTGAGATATCACTTTTCATTCGTGCTAATTCCTAACCGCGGGCGCAGCAGCAATCGCCTGAACGATCTCCGCAGGCAATCCGAAGCGAACGTTTTCCGGCATCACTTCGATCTCTTCCACGTCAGTGAAACCTTCATTGGCCAGAAATTCCACTACCTCTTTCACCAGCACTTCGGGCGCGGAGGCACCGGCGGTAAGCGACACGGTCTGCACACCTACGAGCCACTCGTGCTTGATGTCGTCAAAGCAGTCGATGAGGTGGGAGGCGCGTCCGAGGTTGCGGGCGACTTCTACCAGGCGATTGGAATTGGAACTGTTTTCAGATCCCACCACAAGCAGAAGATCTGTATCTCCGGCGACCTGCTTCACGGCAACTTGACGATTTTCCGTGGCGTAGCAGATGTCCTGCGCGGCAGGCTCGTGGATATTGGGGAACTTCTTTTTGAGCGCGGAGATGATCTGCCCCGCTTCATCCAGGCTGAGAGTGGTCTGCGTAATGTAAGCGACCTTATCGGGATCGGGCACCGTGATGTGCTCAACCTCTTCCGGGCTGCCGATGATCTGCGTGACAGTCGGAGCTTCGCCCAATGTGCCGACCACTTCCTCGTGGTCACGATGGCCGATCAGCAGAAGCGAGTAGCCCTGCTTGGCAAACTTCACCGCCTCAACGTGGACTTTGGTGACAAGGGGACAGGTTGCGTCAATCACGCGCAGCTTCCGACTCTTGCTGTTGGTACGAACCTCCGGAGCGACACCGTGGGCGCTGTAAATGACGCGAGCGCCCTCGGGAACTTCGTCAATCTCATTCACAAAGATTGCGCCCTTGCTTGTCAGGTCGTCGACGACATAGCGATTGTGGACGATCTCTCGTCGCACATAAATTGGTGCACCGAAGGTTTCCAGCGCAATCCGGACGATATCAATGGCACGAACCACACCAGCGCAAAAGCCGCGTGGTTTGAGCAGGAGGAGTTTTTTACCGTTTTGGCTCATGAGCTTTAGTGTCAACAGTATATGGGATTTGGGAGGGTTATTCGATGGGGATTAGCTGAGGGTGGAAATCGGGCAGTGAATGGGGATTTTGGGCGGGTGAATGGGGGAGGCAGTTTCTCGTTTCTAGTTTCTGGTTTCTCGAAAAAGCTTAGCCGCGGACGATGGTAATTGGTCAATGAGCGCGGGCTGCAGAGTGATAGGGATCCTTCGCTGTGCTCAGGATGACAAATCTAGGCATTCGCCTTCAGCATCTGCTCCGCATGTTTCAAGGATGTGTCGGTCAGTTTGGCTCCGCTTAACATCCGGGCGATCTCTTCGGTGCGCTCGGCCTGATTAAGAGGACGGATATTGGTCTTAACCCTGCCGCCCGTTTCCTTCTTCTCAATCACAAAATGCTGGTCAGCAAAGGATGCGATCTGCGGCAAGTGGGTGATGCACAGGACTTGATTATTGCGCGCCAGCGTCTTCAGCTTCTTTCCTACTGCTTCCGCGGCGCGCCCGCCGATGCCAGTATCGATCTCGTCAAAGACTAGGGTGCGCTGGTGCTTCTGTTTCGTTTTGGCACCCTTGCCATTGATGGCCGGAGAGGTCTTCCCTTCCTCGACGCTGGTCTTCAATGCCAGCATCACACGAGAGAGTTCCCCGCCGGAGGCGATCTGTTCTATTGGTTTCTGCGGCTCGCCGATGTTGGTTGCGATGAGATAGACCACGGTGTCGAATCCTGATGCGGTCCAGCTCGATTCGTCGTCTGAGCCGGTGATCTCCACTTTGAAGCGCGCCTTCATGGCGAGATCATTAATCTCAATCTCTACCAGCTTCTCTAATTTTTTAGCGGCTTCGAATCGTTTCTTGGAGGCTGCGCGCGATTGCGCGAGGTACTCCGATTTCGCCGCTGCAAGCTCTTTGTTCAGTTGTTTCAGCAGCTCGTCCCGGTTTTCAATCTCGTTCAGCTTTTGTGTGGCCTGCTCGCCGAATGTAATCACGTCGGCGATGGATTGTCCGTACTTGCGCTTCAGCTTGTCCAAGAGCGCCAACCGGTCTTCGACTTCCGCCAGTCGCTCTGGAGAGGCGTTAATACCCTCGGCGTAATCCCGCAGAGTTGATCCGATATCTTCGATGTTCGCGCGGGCCGAGACCAACAGCCCCACGCTCTCCTGAAATTTGGAATCGTAACGAGCCAGTTCCTCAACAAGCTTTTCTGCATTGCGCAACAATGATGTTGCCGAGACGGTGCCATCGTAGAGCGTTTCGTATGCTCCCATCGCCGCGGCAAAGAGCTTCTCCGAATTCGCCAGAACGCGCTTTTCCGTCTCCAGCTTCTCGTCTTCGTTCGGCTGGAGGCGGGCAGCTTCAATCTCTTTCTTCTGGAAGCTCCAGAGGTCGACCAGGCGCAGGCGGTCCTGCTCGTCGCGTTCCAACTCACTGATGCGATTGCGCATCCCGCGCCACTTCGCGAATCCGGCGGCTATGGATTCACCTTCTATTCCCGCGTAGCTGTCCAATAATGCGAGCCTCGCGGCCGGATCAAAGGCCATCACCGTTTCATTCTGCGCGTGGATGGAAGCCAGATCAGGCGCAAGCTGTTTCAGCACTGCCACCGTGGCGGGCTGATTGTTTACGAAGACGCGTCCTTTGCCGCTGGCCGCAATCTCGCGGCGTAAAATCAGTTGCTCATCGTCTGAGCCGTCGATTCCGTTCTCTTCCAACGTTTTCGCGATGCGCTTGGAAACGCTTCCTTCTTCCATCTCAAAGGAACATGAGAGCACGGCTTTGTCCGCGCCATGGCGGATCATCTCCGTGGAAGCCTTGTCGCCCAGAAGCAATGCTAGTGCGTCAATGAGGATGGATTTCCCGGCCCCGGTTTCGCCGGTAAGAAGATTGAGCCCGGGAGCAAACTCCACCGCTACGTTGTCAATAACGGCGTAATTTTCAACCCGCAATTCGAGAAGCACAGATGGGAATCCTGAATAGAAGAATGTGCGAAGGATAGCACGGAAGAAGTACTCAGCATTCAGCAATCAGCATTC
The DNA here is from genome assembly GCA_025462925.1 of Acidobacteriaceae bacterium. Classification (GTDB taxonomy): domain Bacteria; phylum Acidobacteriota; class Terriglobia; order Terriglobales; family Acidobacteriaceae; genus JAICLA01. The sequence goes on along the minus strand of JAOAPL010000070.1, from coordinate 1,538 downwards.
AGTTACGGCTCGATGGGTGGTGCTGGGGATTACGGAGTTATGGGTCCAATCGCGCAGAAAGCGCGCCTTGGGATAACCAAGATTAATCGGCGGCTGAGTGATGGCTGAAGGCTATTTATCCAGCCACGGCTGCAGTTTTCCCGCGAGCATCAGCCCCAGCATGCGGAAGTCGCTGATGAATGACCAGAACGGATGTCCGAAGGTCGCGGGCTTATTGCCTTCGATGAGGAAGTGTCCAGTCCAGGCGAATCCATAGGCGATGGGGATCCAAAGCAGCGCCCACCATCGATGCCCCAATGCGAACGCGCCTACCATGACAGAAAAACCCAAGCCGGTGCCGAAGGCATGAAGCAAGCGGTTCATGGGGTTGCTGTGCTGCTTCACATAGAACGCGAAAAACTCTTCATACGTGGCGAACTTCGTAGCTTCTGTTTCTGGCATGGTGCGCTCTCCAGCAGATGCGGAACATCGTACCTCAGGGCTGGAAGGCATGAGCAACTATTTCTGGACGATTGAGGCGGGGTCGTAAATCAGGTTTGGAGTATGACGGAATTGGTGGCACTATTGGGATAGCAGAGTAACGGGAGTGGCAACGGATAAAGGACATTGTGCGTAAGCTGATTTCTACATGCGGCATATTCTTGGTTCTCATCGGCCTAGCCTTCCCCAAAATTAAGACAATGCGACCGACGTTCTCTGCTTACACAGTCAAGACCGTCTACGACGGTACCCCCGTACCACCTAAACTCAGTAAGAACCAGCGCGTTTTCCGCACGATGATCAGGCGTGGCGCAAAGAATCCAGTGGAGTTTGCTGGTCATTACACACTCCCTCGATGGGGATGTGGAGCCGGGTGCAATGGCTTTGCGATTGTGGATTCGATTTCTGGGAAGGTATATGACGGACTTTATATTTCTGAGCTACCGGGTGCGTGGTTGGAACAAGACACCGAAGAAAACGTGCAGCGGATGCAGTTCAATCCGCACAGTCGATTGCTGAAGATCAACGCATGCCCGAATGAGGCCAATTGCGGCTTTTATGACTATCTAATGGTAGATGGGAAAGGCTTAAAGCTCATCCGCAAAGAACTCCTGTCGAATAAGTTTCAGTTAGGTTCAAACTGACCCATTTCTGCGCGACTAGCTCGTTTGCCGAGCACGATTCCCCATGTTTATGATTACCTCTTGCTCTCATAATTAATTAAAAGGAGTACCGATGAAAGTTGGCATTCTCACCGGTGGTGGCGATTGTCCCGGACTGAACGCAGTTATCCGCGCAGTAGTGCGCAAAGGCATCTTCCATTATCAAGATGAGTACGTGGGGTTTCTTGAAGGGTGGCGCGGTGTTGTCGAAGATCTCACCATGCCGCTGGACTTGAATGCAATTGCAGGGATCCTGCCCCGGGGCGGTACTATCCTGCGCACATCGCGCACCAATCCTTCAAAGAAGCAGGGTGGCATCGACGCTTGCATCGCCACATTGAAGCGCCACAAAATCGATGCGCTGATTGCGATCGGCGGTGACGACACTCTCTCGGT
>JAOAPL010000069.1 GCA_025462925.1 Acidobacteriaceae bacterium | reverse complement strand
CCGCGCAGAGAGTGGTCTTGCCGCCGCGGTAATCCAGGACTTGCAGCCCGATGCGATTGGTCTTCGGAGTCGGCGTCGAGGTTGGAGTAGTTGCCATGATTACTTGCCCTCCTGCGAGACGATGTCGTCGGTAACAGACCGCGCATCGATGGGCAGCCCGTTATAGTGGCGCACACTGCGCAACTTGGTGACCTGGTCTGCCGCGAGATCTAGTTTCAACAAGCTCAACATTTGACCGTCGCGGTTCTGTTCGACGACATACACCCGCTCATGTTGCGCGACGAACTCGTGCACCTCGCGCGTAAATGGAAAGGCTCGCAGACGAAGATAATCAGTCTTCAGGTCGAATTCTTTGGCGAGTTGGTCGCGGCTTTCCTTCATTGCGAAATCAGTCGTGCCGTATGCGATAACGCCGATCTTCGATGTCCCGTTCGCGACCAGTTCCGGCTTCGGTACCAACGTCCGCGCAGTTTCGAATTTGCGATCAAGCCGCTCCATGTTGTTCTGGTAGTCGTCCCCGCGCTCGCTGTACTGGGCCTTCTCATTGTGTCCGCTGCCGCGAGTGAAGTATGCCGCGGCGGGATGATCAGTGCCCGGCAAGGTGCGATACGGAATCGCGTCACCATCGACATCTTTGTAACGCGCGAAGCCGCCCAAACGCTCGAGGTCGGCTTTGCTCAAAACCTTTCCGCGACTGATGGGCTTCTCCGGATAGGTAAAAGGATCAGACATCCAGTTATTCATGCCCAAATCAAGGTCAGAGAGCACAAAGACCGGCGTCTGCAATCTCTCCGCCAGTTCGAACGCCTCTATGGCCATGCTGAAACATTCACTCGCACTTCCGGGGAGCAGCAGCACGTGCTTGGTGTCACCATGCGAGAGCGTCGCGCAGAAAAGGATGTCGCCTTGCGCGGTGCGCGTTGGCAATCCTGTTGATGGACCGACTCGCTGAATATCGAAGATCACTCCCGGAAGCTCAGCGTAATATCCCAATCCAATGAACTCGGCCATCAGAGAGATACCAGGACCAGACGTTGCAGTCATGGATCGAGCGCCTGCCCATCCCGCGCCGAGAACCATGCCCACTGCGGCCAATTCGTCTTCGGCCTGAACCACGGCAAATGTCGCTTTGCCATCTGGAGTTACGCGATACTTATTCAAGTATTGGATTAACTGTTCAACCACTGACGATGACGGCGTGATGGGATACCACGTGACCACCGTTACTCCGGCAAACATCGCACCTAGAGCGGCGGCGGCGTTGCCGTCAATGATGATCTTGCCGGTGGTCTGATTGCTCTCCTCCACCATGAAGGGATCAGCCTTGGGCAGCGACGCTTTTGCAAAATCGTATCCGGCATGGATTGCGGCAAGATTCAGTTGCTTGGCTTTTTCCTTCTTCGCAAACTGTTTCTCGACCTCGCGCTCCACCCGAGTCATATCGATATTCAAGATCTGCGCCACTACTCCAACATAGATCATGTTCTTAACCAGCTTGCGCAGCTTGGCATCGGGACAGACACCGGCGACGATCTTGTCGTAGGGCACGGGATAGAATGTCAGGTCATTTCTCAGAGACTGCAATCTCAGCGGCTCGTCGTAGACGACGGCAGCGCCGGGCGAGAGCGAGGTCACATCCTCATTCGCCGTCTCCGGATTCATTGCGACAAGGAAATCAATCTCTTTTTTCCGCGCGACGTATCCATGCTTGCTGGCGCGGATGGTGTACCACGTGGGCAATCCCGCAATGTTGGATGGAAAGAGGTTCTTGCCTGAGACAGGAATCCCCATGCGGAAGATGCTGCGCAGGAGCACGTTGTTCGCCGATTGCGACCCGGAACCGTTGACCGTTGCCACCTGAATGCTGAAATCGTTGACGATCTTCTTCTCGTCCGGGCGACTGCCAGCATTCTGTACGGCGATATCACTTGTTGCCATATTTAAGAGCGTTTCCTTTGCGTGAAACTCCAACCCACAGCGCCGCCTTCAGACCGCGGCGGCACTTGAAACAGAACTCTTAATTATACGGGCTGATTAAGGCTCAATTGATGGTGGTGCATTGAATGGAAGTGAGCCACATCGAAGGGCAAGCAATGGACGTTGAACGGGGGTGAGACCGTCAGTCAAATTGCAATATGCGAACGCGGCTACGGATTTCTACCTGCTCTCGCCTGTTGTGGGCTGCGACGCGGATGCGGACTCGCGCGACGCATACCAGTTGCGCCAAGCCGCAGGGTCTTGAGGAAGCATCTGCCCGGTGATGTCGCGCAATGCCTGGAAGGCCCAACGCTGGGTCTCTTTATCGAGCACAGGGTCATCGGTGAATTTCAGTAGCTCGGGAACTGCTTTCATGCGCTGCTCCGTTGTGAACATCCCCGACTGCGCAATGGCACAAGCCGCACGGTCGCGGACACCGAGAGAAGAGTCATTGTGGAATTTGTCGAGCAATGGTGCGATGGTCTCGTCACTACCCAACAATTCGTATCCACCCACAGCCATCTCTCGCGTTCGAGGATCGGGGTCCTGAAGATAGCCTTCCAAAATCTCCCGGATCTGCTCGTGTTGTACTCCGCGATTGGCGAGAGCGCCCAGCGTCCAAAGCGCATACGCCCGGTTCGGAGTCTGCAACATACCCCTGAGAGAATCCACAGCCTCCCGGTCTTTGTTGATGTTGTTTACTGCGAGTTGAACCTCGATGGATGCGGCGCGGACACGTAGATCATTCGAGTTCAGGCCAGTAACAATGAGTTCGTTGATGCTGTTGGTCCTCTTTAGTTGACCATGCCAGCCGTCAACGCGTGAGGAAATCTCCTCAATCGCGCCGGCATAATGGTTGATGGATCCTTGCATTAAGACTTCAGCTTGCCGCTGCGCGGGTTGCGAATCCAGTTTCTCAAGCAAGTGTTCGGAGAAAACGGCAGGAGAGGCTTTCAAGGCTGGAGCTGTGGTTGCATCGCTCGAAAGACCGATAGCGTGGAAGATGCCGTCGAAAGTTGCCGCAATGGATTGCATCGACTGGCCTTGCGCGCTACCCACTACGAAAGCCAAGCTGAGTACGCATCCCAATAGCAGTATCAGCCGAAGAAACGTACTTCGCGTCTTATTTGCGTCAACCGAGGTCGGGTCAGTGTTACGGTTTTCGTCGTTCGCTTGCATGCGAAAACTTTACCCCTGAGTACGGGATCCGTACAGTTACCTTGGTTTGTTCCTGCTGGACTGTTTCCTCTTTTGGTTCATTCGCAATTGTTGGAGCGGTTGCACGGCCTCATAGGCTTCGCTGAACCAAGTCAGCGCGTCGCGCAGATCCTTTGGAGACGCCACCTCGAAGGGATACCACTTGTGGTTCGGCTTCCCAGTTTGAACTCGTGGATCGGCATCAAGCCTTGCATTCAGTTCCGGTGTCGGGGTTGAGAGCTTGAACATCACTGAATTCGGCGACCCCAATGCTCGCGTTGAAGGGACAGCTCCGAAAATTACTCTGTTGCGGTAGAAAGTGGTCATACCGAACATCGACTTGACCGTGACACTGGGCCATCCTGAAATTTCGGTTGCGATCAGTGAAGCCCATTGCTTCATCTCTTCGCTGATCTTGTGCATCCTGGGTGCGTATTTGATCGGCTTCTTCGCCATAAAACAAACTAATTTCGGATATCTGTCAGTAGCTTCTCAATCTCCGCTTTCTCGGCCCCGGTCAGCGGCAAGAATGGCAATCGCGCGAGTCCGCCGAAGTATCCATTCAAATCCATTGCGTACTTGATGCCCGGCACTCCCAACTCACCTCCAATGCGCTTCGCTGCCGCAGCAATCCGCTGCTGCTTCAGCTCTGCAAGGGCATGGTCGCCCTCCTTCCACGCCGTGTAGACCTCAAAACATGCGGTTGGTGCGCAGGCGCCGAAGGCCAGAACTGAGCCGGTAGCTCCGGCGTCCAGCGACGGCAGCAGACTCTGCGCCGCTCCTGCGAGTATCTGGAATCCCACTTCCTTCGTCCGCATCTTGAACTTGGGACGTGTGGCCGGAGGCTTGGCCGCAGTCGCAGTTGCGCTCGCGCCTGATGCCGTCGCTCCCAGCACTTCTGCTGAGATCATTCCATTCAACGGTGCGACATTATCAGCAGCGCCGGAGATCATGCGTCCGGTGACGGCGTTGAAGATCTCGGTGACGTTGGCCGTGTGCTTCACATGCTTTGTTGCGGCGCGCATGGCAGCGATCTTCTCCACGTTGCCGCTGGATTCCTTGATGCCGATGATGTTGGGATGTTCAGCAAGCTCCGCCACTATCTCCGTTGGCAGATCATAAGCAGTGAACGGAGGCACGCTATACAGAAGCACCGGAAGCGGCGAGCGATCGGCCACAAACCTGTAATGCGCCAGAATACTTTCGGGCTTGGACTTCATCTGAGGACGGTAATAAGACGGCGTGCGTACCAGCGCGACATCGTATCCAAGCTGCGCCGCGTATTCCGTCAACACCAATGTCTGAGCTGCCGATTCCTGCCCCGTGCCTGCGATCAGAACTTTGTCATCGGCAGAAACGTCGCAGGCAAGCTTCAATACCTGCCGCTGCTCATCATCAGAGAGCATCACGGCTTCCCCGGTCGAACCGAGGATGACCATGCCAGATATGGGAGTCTTCGAGTAGCGGTCGACGTTGTGCTCAAGCTTTTTCAAATAGAGACGGCCGTCTGGATAGAACGGCGTGGTAGCGGCGGGAAAGATTCCTTGTAGCAACATCAATTCAAGTCCTCAGAGTAGTCACACCTATTCTAAAGTTATTCTAAAGTGCGACTGCCCTTTCCGTTTGGCGCGACTTCTACTTTAGAAGTTTAGCCGGTGTTCCGATTGCGCCGATCTGCTGCATCATCCCCAGCTGGTCCCATGTATTGAAGCCGCCGGCGATTTGTCCGTCCTTTATCTCGGCTATCAATAGCCCGCCAACATGAACTTTCTTGTTGGTTGGCGGAATGCCCAAACTCGATCCTGTATGGGTCATGTTCACATCAAAACGAGCGGCTATTTTGTTCCCTTCGCATACAGTTTCCACAACCTTTATGTTGATGTCAGGAAAAGCGCCGCGCAAAGTTGTAACGAACTTCTTGAATTCCGCAGGGCCTGTAATGGGCGTATCGTACTCGCCGCATCCGTGGGCGACGGCGTTTGGAGCGAACATCTCGTCGACTGCGGATTGATTCCCCTTGTTCCAAACCTGCTCAAACCATCGATTGATCAATGCAACATTTTCTACTGACATGCTCGCCTACCTTCGCGCTTCGTAAATCATCACTGTCCCACAATCCTCTGAATCACTTTCGCATCGTCCGGCAGCAGACCGGAGTGCGGCAATCGCGGCGTGAGCGTCTTCCAGCCGGGCTCAATCTTGAATGCCTTCTGAAAGAGCGGCAGCGATTCATCCAAGCGATTCATGTTCACCAGCGCCACTGCATGCCAGTACATCATTTCGGCGTATCGGCTGGGCTGAATGCCTTCTACGCCCGCTACCAACTGCTCCGCCGCGGCGTATTCGCGCAGTGCGCCTTCGTTGTCTTTCTTTTCTGTGGCGAGATCACCCGCATTCATGTGGTTGTACGCGCGTTGAAGCGTGACCAGCCGACGCAGTTCCTTCAACGGCTCAGGCGCGTCGTCCACGCGCAGATCAAAGACGTGATCTTCCCAGGGTTTGCCGCTGGGCTTTCCTTTCACGATCAAGATCGCTGCAGATTGCCTTCCGCGGATATCTCCGCCCACCGCCTGCGCTGCATCGAGAGCCGCCAGCATGCGTGTCGCGAGGTCCCCCTTGGTCGCTTCGTAGGCCTTTGCCATCGCTGGCCATATCTTGTCGTTCGACATCAGGTTCGCTTCAGTCGAATAATCTTTCCCGATGTGGCCCTGACTGGTGCAAGAAGTTTTATCTGTGCCGTCACCCCGGCTCGCAGTTGACCACATGCCGATTTGTCCGCCCACATGATCTCCAGCGGCGATGATGGCTTTGCATCCTGTGAAAGCGGCGACGTGTCCTTCGGTGTCTATCATCGCGACCTGTCGAACGTCAGCGTTCGCATCACTCTGCACAAGTCCCTGCAGCGCATCTGGCGCGCTCTTGCCCGCTCGCATCAGATCGAGCGCAAGCTTTCCGTAACTGGGATCGACAAATGCCTGCGTAGCCACCGCGCCCACTCCGGGCTCCGCCCACGTCACCATCGATCCCACGCTGAACCAATGCGATTGCACGGCGACACCCATCTCGCCTGTCGCGGGATCACGCGCAACGATTGAAAAAGTATGGACGGGACGCAGGGGCTTACCCTGCGTCTGTGCAATGGCAGTCATGGTCAACAGTAGTGCCGTAATGAAATTTTTCATTGATTTTCTTTCTAGGAGAACTTATCAAATCCGGCAGCAGCAGTCTTTGTTTGCGGTCCCGGCGCCGAGCTGACGCGCTTCTCTTCAATGATCTCAAGCGCCACGAAGAGGTTGGGGACTTTTTCCGCGGCGACGGAAACGTTGTCTAACCATTTCCCTTCGGCTTTGATTCGCAAGTTCTTTCCGTCCAGCTTGCATTTCACAATTGACGAATAAGGAAGGGGCTCCTTTTTCTTCCAGACCACGCCTTGGGGTGTAAGGGACAGGTCGCCGAACTGCGCCGTTCCTCCGCTATTCAGAAGAGTCTCAGCTTCTTTTCGCATTGCAGGGTTCACTGCCGCCAATACCAACCGAATCGCTTCATCTACGTCTCTCAGGTTCGGTGTCAATTTCATTTTCTGACTACCTTCAATGATGAGGGAGCGCTGCATATTTTCACTTTTCCCACGTGCCGCAGAAACCAGATATCCCAGTATCCCAAAGTGTGCTCCCCAATTGACAGCATATTGACTATATCGTGTTACTTTAATTTCTTGCCAAGTGAGTTCGCTCGACTTGAAAAGCGAAGCGTACGAGATGCCCTCGGGATGAAGACTTACTTTACGCTTTGCGGCCCAGAGTATGGAATACGCAAACAACATTCCGAACCCCGCGATAAAACCCCAAAGCACAGGTACGAATTCATGAGTATCAACATAGAAGTAAATGCCGAACCCTAGAAATCCAAGAAACGGAATGGCAGCTGAAAGACGCCACGTGAAGTTGTCGGTGAAGGTGCGTTGCGCTGGCGAGTGAAACATTGGGGCGCCTCCAAAAAACATTTTGTTGTCGGAGGCAAGGAAAAATCAAGACAGCGCTTCTGTCAATCGAATTTAGCGCTTACAGCGCCGCGGCTTCGCGCTCCGCGTGAAGTTGCTGCAATGCGCGAACATTGATCTCGCCACGCTGGATCGCGGCGATACCATCGGCAGCGGCTCGAGCAGCGGCCAGAGTGGTGATGGTGGGAATTCGTGAGGTGACTGCCGCGCGGCGGATGGCTTTATCGTCAAAGAACGGGTCGACGCCGTAAGGAGTGTTGATGATCAGCTGGATCTTGCCGCCCTTGATGAAGTCGACGACGTTGGGGCGTCCTTCTTTCACCTTATATACGCGCTCGACGGCAAGCCCCGCCGCCTCAATCACGTTGGCGGTGCCGTTGGTGGCGACCAGCTTGAAACCGAGATCGGCGAAGCGCTGCGCTACCGGGGCGACGATCGCCTTGTCACGATCCTTCACGCTGATGAAGACTGTTCCTGATGATGGCAGGACCTGGCCGGCCGCGAGTTGCGCCTTGGCAAACGCTTCGCCGAAGTTGTCAGCCACGCCCATGACTTCGCCGGTGGACTTCATCTCCGGGCCAAGCACCGTGTCCACGCCAGGGAATTTGCTCCATGGAAATACCGGCGACTTCACAAAGAAATTGTTACCTGTATCCAGCACCGTTCCGCGCTCAACATATTCTGGAAGGATCTCACGCAGCTTGCGTCCCGTCATCAGACGGGCTGCAACTTTCGCCAGCGGAACGCCGGTGGCTTTTGAGACGTAGGGGACTGTTCGCGATGCGCGCGGATTCACTTCGATGACAAACACTTTGTCGCGCTGGATGGCGAATTGGATATTCATCAGCCCAATCACTTTCAATGCACGCGCAAGCTTGAACGAGTAATCCCGCATCGTCGCTAGCAGATGTTCCGGGATGTCCACCGGTGGCAGCACGCATGACGAATCGCCGGAGTGTATTCCTGCCTCTTCGATATGCTGCATGATGCCAGCGATCACAACGTCTTCGCCATCAGAAAGCGCGTCCACGTCGACTTCGGTGGCATCCTCTAGGAAATGATCAACAAGTACGGGACGCTCCTGCGAATACTCCACCGCTTCCTTCATGTAGCGCACCACGGATTCATCGTCGTAGGCAATGACCATCGCCCGCCCGCCGAGCACGTAGGAAGGTCGCAGCAACACCGGATATGAAACTTTGTTCGCCGCAGCCACAGCCTCTTCCACACTGGTGGCCATGCCTCCCGGCGGTTGCGGGATTTCGAGCTCGTCCAGCAGCTTGCCGAACCGCTTGCGGTCTTCCGCCAGATCGATCGATTCCGGCGATGTCCCAATAATAGGCACCCCAGCGGCCTTGAGTGGCAACGCGAGATTGAGCGGAGTCTGTCCGCCGAACTGCACGATCATCCCGATTGGCGCTCCTGAAGCGGCTTCATGTTCAAAGACCGCGAGCACGTCTTCTAGAGTCAGCGGCTCAAAGTACAGGCGATCGCTGGTGTCGTAATCTGTGGAGACCGTCTCCGGATTACAGTTCACCATGATGGTCTCATAGCCGTCATCGCGTAGCGCGAACGCAGCGTGGCAGCAGCAGTAGTCGAACTCAATTCCCTGTCCGATCCGATTTGGCCCGCTGCCCAGGATGATCACTTTCTTCTTCGACGTCGGCGGCGCTTCATCCTCTTCTTCGTATGTCGAATAGAGATATGGTGTGTAGCTCTCGAATTCACCCGCGCAGGTGTCTACCATCTTGTAGACCGGCGTCACGCCATGCTTCTTGCGAAGGTGACGAATCTTTTCGGATGCGCCTTTCGCGATGCGCCATCCTTCCGCCAGCCGAGCATCGGAAATACCCATACGCTTTGCTTCCAGAAGAAGCTGCTTCGAGATCGATTCAATCGGATGCTTCTCGATTTCCGTGATCATGTCCGTGAGTTCCTTCAGTTGATAGAGGAACCAAGGATCAATGCCGGTCATTTTGGCGAGCTGCTTTACTGTCTGGCCTTCTTTTAGCGCGAATCGCAGATATGCCATTCGTTCCGGATGCGGCGTTACCAATCGTTGCGTAAGGATGCGCGGCTCAATGGTTTCCGAGCCGGCCCGTCTTCCCGTCTCGAGCGAACGGATCCCCTTCATCAGCGCTTCTTTGAATGTGCGCCCAATGGCCATGACTTCGCCCACAGATTTCATCTGCGGACCAAGTGATTCATCCGTGCCGGGAAATTTTTCAAACTGCCACTTGGGGATTTTTACGACCACATAATCGATGCTGGGTTCAAAGCACGCCGGGGTCTTGCGGGTGATGTCGTTGGGAATCTCGTCGAGGGTGTATCCCACCGCCAGCTTCGCGGCAATCTTGGCAATCGGAAATCCCGTGGCCTTTGAGGCCAGCGCCGACGACCGCGACACGCGCGGATTCATCTCAATCACCACCATGCGGCCGGTCGTGGGATGAACGCCAAACTGGATGTTGGACCCGCCGGTCTCTACACCAATCTCGCGGATCACCGCAATTGAGGCATCGCGCATCGCCTGGTATTCGCGGTCGGTGAGAGTCTGCGCGGGGGCCACCGTGATGGAATCGCCAGTGTGCACGCCCATGGGATCGAAATTCTCAATCGAGCAGATGATGATGACGTTGTCGGCGAGGTCGCGCATCACCTCAAGTTCATATTCTTTCCATCCGAGCACCGACTCTTCGATCAAACACTCATGCACCGGCGAGAGGTCCAGCCCGCGCGTGAGGATTTCGATCAGCTCTTCGCGGTTGTAAGCGATGCCGCCACCGCTGCCGCCTAGCGTGAAAGACGGACGGATGATCACCGGGAATCCGATCTTCCCGCTGAATTCCATGCCATCTTTAACGTTGTTGACCAGCGCGGATTTTGGAACCTCGAGGCCAATACGCGCCATCGCATCTTTGAACAACAGGCGGTCTTCCGCCATCTTGATGGCACGAAGCTGCGCGCCAATCAGCTCGACGTTGTACTTTTCCAGCACTCCACCATCGGCAAGTTCCACGGCCAGGTTGAGCGCGGTCTGTCCGCCAACTGTCGGAAGCAGTGCGAATGCACCCTTGTCGCCGGCTTGGCGCAGCATCTCGCTCTCAATGCGGATGATCTCTTCCAGGTACTCGCGGGTGAGCGGCTCAATGTATGTGCGGTCGGCAAGGTCAGGATCCGTCATGATGGTGGCCGGATTGGAATTGGCCAGCACCACTTCATATCCTTCCTGCTTCAGCGCCTTGCATGCCTGTGCGCCCGAGTAATCAAACTCCGCCGACTGCCCAATAACAATGGGACCGGAACCAATGATGAGGATCTTCGAAATGTCAGTGCGTCGCGGCATTAGCCTCTCCACTCCTCCATCATCTTCACAAAATCCTTGAAGAGATAATGCGAGTCATGTGGCCCCGGCGACGCCTCCGGATGGTACTGTACGCTGAAGAGTGGCAGTGTCCTGTGCCGCAGGCCTTCAAGCGTGTTGTCATTCAAATCGATATGCGTGAAATCTACTTCCACGCCTTTCAGCGAATCGGGATCCACGGCAAAGTTGTGATTGTGCGCCGTGATCTCAATCTTTCCGGTCTTGAGCTGTTTAACCGGATGATTGCCGCCGTGGTGTCCGCAATTGAGTTTGTAGGTCTTGCCGCCAAGCGCGAGCCCGATCAACTGATGTCCCAAGCAAATTCCGAATATCGGCGTCTTCCCTGCCAGTCTGCGGATATTCTCTTGTGCGTAATTGCAGGGTTCCGGATCGCCCGGACCATTCGATAGAAACACTCCGTCGGGCTTCAGCGCGAGCACGTCGTCCGCATGCGTCTCCGCCGGAACTACTGTCACGCGACATCCCTCTGAAGCCAGCTTCCGAAGGATGTTGTGCTTTATCCCAAAGTCGTATGCGACCACGTGATATTGCGGCGTAGCATCTTTTACTCCGACGACCTGCGTGGGCTCATGCGACCGCTCGCCAGTCTCCCAGATATAGCGCTGTTTGGTGCTGACGACTTTGGCTAGGTCCATTCCATCCATCTTGGGAATGGCTCGGGCTTTGGCCACCAGCGTCGCCGCATCTGTTTCCATGCTGGAGATCACGCCGCGCAGTATTCCATTGATCCGCAAATGCCGGACAAGTGCGCGGGTATCGATATCGGCGATCACGGGAATTTTGTATCGCTCAAGGTATTCGTCGGCCACCTGCTGGGAGCGCCAATTAGAGCTGATCGGCGAGAATTCACGCACGATCAGACCCTCAATGTAAGGACGATTGGCCTCATTGTCTTCCTGCGTGGTGCCGTAATTTCCGATTTGAGGATTAGTAAGGATGACGATCTGCCCAGCATAGGACGGATCGGTGAAGATTTCCTGGTAGCCGGTCAGCGAAGTGTTAAAAACGACTTCCCCGTAACATTCGGCCTTGGCGCCGTAGCCTTTGCCTCTGAAGATGCGACCATCTTCCAGTGCAAGGATCGCTTGCATTCTGTCTCCCGGGGGTGGATTTTAAGAATTTTACCACATCCGGAATTGTAGATTATGGCGGGAGTCACCGCGAACTCTACTTCTTGGTTTTGCGCACTTGATCAACAAGCTTGATGTAGTCAGAGATCAGGCCAGCTGGGAACTCACAAGTGTTGTAGGCTTTCGGAACAGACTGCGGCTGTTTTTTCGGAGGACTGCTCTGTGATTGCATCATCGCCTCTGGAGGAACTAGTAGAGACGAAAATCATACGCGTCGGCTGAGAAATTGCCACAACGTAGTTGGACATCGCACCCAGGAAATGCGGCTAGTCCTTTGGTAACTAGACGGACGCCGGCCCTACTTTCGATACGCTCAAAGGCTTCCAGCTTGCCGCCAGACACCCGTCCTGATAAGCCTTCGACCAGAAATGGATAGGAATGTGGTGTCCCAGCTTATGTTTGAGCAAGAATTCCCCTTCCATGACACCGTCAGCGATGTACTGCTCAAACATCTCCACAACTTTTTCTGATCCAGCGACAGAAACATCTTCAATCCTCATGCCTATCAGCTCGGGACGCGCATATCCCAACAAGCTGCAAGCCGCATCAGTCGCTTCTATATATTTCCGATCACTGTTAACGAAAAAGACGTGATCTCCGTCGAGCTCCGGATGCTTGTGGCTCCTGACCTTCAGCATGCTGTCCAATAGTTCCAACAGAAGCCCAGGTGATTTCCCTTTTTCTAGAAACGCATCAATGAAGTGCAGCGCGTCGGGAGGAATCTCAGTGGCTGCTGAAACCATAATAATGGGCACTTGTGATGGGACGCGTCTCATGCTCTTCGCGACGTCCCCACCGCTCATTCCCGGCATGCGATAGTCCAGCAAAACCGCGTCAATCTGTTCGGCGGCAAATACCTCCAGCCCTTTGACGCCGTTTTCGGCGGTGAACACCTGGTATCCGTTCGATTCGAGAACGATCTTGCGGATCATTAATATTGATCGTTCGTCGTCGACACACAGGACTCTTCGTCTTTCAGAGGTCATAAGCAGGTATTCAGACTATATGCCGTGTTCATTCGATTCAAGCGTCCAGGTGCGACATCGATGGCATTCCTTCCTTTGATAGAATCCTTTCAGCTTCGGCTTAATCCTATACAACCATGTCACCACAGCCGCCATTTGTAGATGTTCCCACCGCCCTCGAAGAGATTCGCGCCGGGCGGATGATTGTTGTTGTTGACGACGAAGACCGGGAGAACGAAGGCGACCTCACGCTAGCCGCTGAAAAAGTCACTCCTGAGGCCATCAATTTCATGGCCAAATTCGGACGTGGACTGATATGCGTGGCCATGACCGGCGAGCGACTCGACCATCTGCGCATCGGAATGATGACCGCTGAAAATACTTCTCCTTACGGCACTGCGTTTTGTGAAAGCGTTGAAGCCCGAGAAGGCGTGACTACAGGAATCTCAGCGCAAGACAGAGCGCGGACCATCCAAGTTTGCATCGACCCGCAATCACGACCCGGCGATCTCGTTCGTCCGGGCCACACATTTCCTCTGCGTGCGCGCAAGGGCGGAGTGCTCGTCCGCGCCGGACAGACCGAAGCATCAGTTGATCTCGCGCGCCTCGCCGGACTCGTTCCCGCAGGCGTGATCTGCGAGATCATGAATGAAGATGGCACCATGTCCCGCGTGCCTGACCTCATTGAGTTCTGTCGTCAGCATAATTTGAAAATGGTGACTGTCGCAGAGCTGATCCGATATCGCATGCAAAATGAGCGCTACGTTCAGCGGGTTGGTGAAGCATTACTACCCACGCAGCACGGCGAGTTTCGCATGATTGCTTATGAGAGCCAGATTGATGGCGAATCACACATTGCACTCGTAAAGGGCGACGTTGGCAACAATCCCAAACAACCCACGCTGGTGCGCGTCCATTCGCATTGCCTGGTCGGCGATGTCTTTGGCGCTACCTGGTGCGATTGTCACGCCACGGTCAAACGCTCGCTGCAGATGATTTCCGAAGAAGGACGCGGCGCGCTTGTCTATCTTCATCAGACAGGAAAGGGGTTCAGCGTGGATAAAGTAGATGACAAGCCAGTGCTGACCTTTCATCGGGATGTCCGCGAACCGGCCCATCCTGACCATCAGCGCAAGACCCAGCGCGATGTTGGAATTGGCGCGCAGATCCTATCCGACTTGAATCTGCGTTCCATCCGTCTTCTCACCACCCATCCGCGGAAAGTCGCTGCCCTCGAAGGATTTGCTATAGAGATCGTGGAGCAGGTTCCGATCCCACTGCCGACCGCGCCATCCAAACGCAAATAGCTTTGAAATAGGTAGTGAAGACACGAAAGCCTCCCGTTTGGGGAGGCTTCATGTTTTTGGCCTTGCTTTGAGGAGGAAGGTCAAAAGCGGCGACGCGCACCCAGGGCTAACTGGGTTTACGCACCACTACGTTGTCATCTTTCATATAGAACTGTGCGGAGCAGCAATCGGAACCACAGATCACGGGAATGGTGCCATTGATCTGCCGTCGCGTGACTAATCCTAAAGTCCCGCATTCGGGACAAGCCAGGACAGCCCAATAAGGGTCTTCCTGCTCTCCCATTTCACCGGCATTCTCCAACACGAACAAGGTGCCCGGCGACATCTGCTCCGGGATCCATTCGCTCAGTACATTGAGTTCCGCAACCATACTCACCTCCGGGATTTGTATTCTCAACTGTTCTGTCGCTGGTTCGTTCTTGTTCCGGTGCTGCCTGCTGCTGTGCTATTTGACTCATCGGCCGTTACCTTTGTCACCATTAGGACAGCCGAACTTTTCTCCTAAGACATCGCCCGCCGTTTCGCCACGTATCTCCGCTGCGCCAGCATCTGCGCTTGTGGCCTGCTGGAGATTGGATTCCCTCGCGTCCGTGGCAAGTTGCTCCCCATCGCCGCCGCGGCGTTGCGAATAGACCGTGGAAGAGCGGACAACCTTGCCGACGCCGCGCGCATGCGAATCTCGGTATGAACCTCTCGCACCGCGTCACTCAAGCAAACCGCCATGATCGGCTGACGAGCATTTTTCAGAATATCGACGACCTGATTTGCCGAATTTTCAAGGTAGATGCGTTTGCCGTCCGTAAGCAGATGGTAGTCAGAGCCGGCGGTAACCGTCTCCACCAAGCGCTTCCCTAATTCACGCTGGAGATAGCGCATGATCTTGCGCACGCGCTGAAGCGAAAAACCTTTTTTGCGGAGCTGGCAGACGACGGCGATCTCAGCCAGGTCATCCATCGAATAGAGCCGGTTACGACCTTCTCGCGCCGGGACGACGATCCCGCGCTCGTCCCACCATTGCAGCTGGCGAGGCGTGATGCCAGTAAGAGCGACGACCTGTTCGGAGGTGAACTGCTCGGGCATCTAGTCGAGTCCCTTTCCATTTCCACTCGAAAAACATTCCGTTTAAACATTCCCGAGTGGATATGTTTCAAACATTCTAAGACGCTGCTGTTGGGAGTCAAGAAAAATTTTGAAGGAATCAAGAGAGGTAACAGAAGAGGTACCGCGACGAAAACCTTAGCCACAGCAAACTGGATTTCCTCCGCCGACGAAGTGCACAATCTCCAGTCGATCCCCTTCGCGCAAGGGAGTCTCTGACCACTTCCCCCGCTGGACGATTTCGCGATTCAACTCCACCGCGACGCGATCGGCTTTCATTCCAAGATGTTCAATGAGTGCGGCGAGAGTGGGCAGATCGGGAAAGTTGCGCTGCTCACCATTTATGAAAACATTCATCGTGGGTTCATATTAAACGAGCGGCGGCGTTGATCGTAGGGAGAGTACAGGGTTAGATCCGAAAAGCTCTTCGCTGTGCCTCTGTGTCTCTGTGGTGAAAAGGCTTCTACCCGCGCTTCAATCGAAACTTCCGCGTCACAGACTTGTCGTTGTAGATGGCGCGGACAAGCACTGGCGTCTCCGTCGCGGGTTCAGCGGGGAGTGCGATCTCTAAATCAGCTGAGCCATCGGCCTCAGTCGCGGACTGCGAATGGATGTGAGCATCGGCCGTGAGCGATAAGCGTGATGTGATCAGCGCACCATCGGCGGCGACACCTAGATCGCGAATGAACAATTTCAAAGTCGCCGTGCCGCCGGAGAAGACTGCATCCGAGTTCACCCATTTCACGGCAAGACCGCCTGCATTCACATCCTGCACTTCACCATCAGAACAGAAGACGCTTTCTGCACGGCTCTCACGCACAGCCTCAAGCATCATGCGATGTTGCGATTTCAAAAGCTCATGCATTAGCTCAACAGAAAATCCGGGCTGCACAGTCTTCTCGGCGTAAGACGAGGCGCGTTTGCCGATGCAATGTCCTTTCACAAAGACCTGTGTCTGCAACAGCAAATCGTTCTCACGGGCTTCGCTCTGCACGTGATAAACGGTGTCGCCTACTTTTGCGTCGGTGTTGAAACCGAAGATCATGATTGAATTGCCGTGTGCGCTCTGGAATTGTAGACGAGCATTCACAGAACACGCGAGATTATTCTGCATTCGCGTGCTTGGAACTTGACACTATTAAGAGGTGAATTCTATATTCGAAGGTTCGCAATCATTTTTGTAAGCGCGCAGTACATACAGCACCACTATGGCTGAAAACCAATTAGCGCCCTATCTGCCTGTGCTCCTGCAATTGCTCGTCGCCGCCGGCATTGGCACCGGGATGATCGTTCTTTCCGCCATCCTGGGACAACGCAAGTACAGCCGCATGAAAATGCAGCCATACGAGTGCGGAATCACTCCCACCGGCGACGCCCAACATCGCTTCTCCGTAAAGTTCTATCTGGTTGCGATGCTTTTCATTCTCTTCGACGTGGAAGCCATCTTCCTTATTCCTTGGGCAGTGGTCTATCGCGACCTCCTGAAGATTCCCGGCGCTGGCCTCTTTGGATTTTGGGAGATGATGGTTTATATCGGGATCGTTTTGGTGGGCTTCTTCTATATATGGAAGAAAGGCGTGCTGGATTGGAACACGCCTGAGCCGAGCGAGGTCCCGAATGAGTAACGGCACCGCTCCAGTAATTACTGATTTGGAACAGCTAAAAGGCCATCCTGCACTGGCAAAGCTGCTGCCTTGGAAGCAGACCGCTGTAGTCGGTGCAAAGTTCGACCGCGGAGAGTTGTCTGTTGAGATCGATCGCACCTATATCCGCGAAGCTTGCTCCGTGCTTCAGCCTGATTTCAATTTTCTTTCTGATCTGACCTGCGTCGACTGGTTCCCTTCCGAACCGCGCTTCCAGGTCACATACAATCTCCTCTCGCACAAATTGAAAGAGCGAGTTCGCCTGAAAGTAATGCTTCCCGGCGATGACCCGGTTGCCGAATCGATCATGCCGGTTTGGCCGTCGGCCAATTTCTTCGAGCGCGAAATATTTGACCTCTTCGGTGTTCGCTTCCTCGGACATCCCAACCTCCGCCGCATCTTGATGCCGGAAGATTGGGAAGGCCATCCGCTGCGCAAGGATTATCCTGTGGAGGGCTATCGATAATGGCCCACCTGAGCAACACCGCCTCCGCCGAATTCACGCAAGACCGCACGATGATCTTGAACATGGGGCCGCAGCATCCGTCCACGCACGGTGTGTTGCGCCTGCTTCTGGAGATCGACGGCGAGCGCGTCGTCCGCATGGTGCCCGATATTGGATTTCTTCACACCGGCATTGAGAAGTCTTGCGAAGCCAAGTTCTATCAGCAGGTAGTCACGCTTACCGACCGTATCGACTACCTCTGCCCCATGACCAACAACCTTTGTTATGTGTTGGCGGTGGAGAAACTGCTTCAG
>JAOAPL010000065.1 GCA_025462925.1 Acidobacteriaceae bacterium | reverse complement strand
TGGCGAAATCCTCAGCGCGCACGGCCTTACCTACGGACTGTGTGGCAAAGGCCCTCATGGTCTTATCAAATGCGGCGTCACCCATCTCCCAGCGCAACATATGGAGGATCATCGCGCCCTTGTCGCTGGTAAGCGACTGAAATTCGGGAGAGAACAACTCCAGTTTTCCCGCGCTGGAGAGGGGGATGGTGTCATAGGCAAGCGCGCCCACAGCCATGTCCTTGCAGGCTTCTTCGAATCCAGCGGAGCCGGCGGCGTGCTCAACGTAGCGGACTTCTGAATATCGCGCAAAGCCATCTTGCAGCCAGAAGTCATCACGCGTAGCCGGACTGGCGGAAACACCCCACCATTGATGAGCGATGGCATTGGCGAGCAACCGGTAGTTCGTTTTTGCGCTGATGGCCCGGGATGCGAGTCCCGCAATCTCTGGAGCCCAAGCCGAGGGCACAGTGTCGTCAGGCAATTCAACGATGTTCAGGTCTGTCGAGAGCGGCGGGCCGTAGGTTGAAGAATAGAATTCAAATTCCTTCTCTGCGGTTTCCGCATAGACGGGAGCGAATTCCTTTTTGGCCGGGAGAAAGAACGTGCGGATATTGACTCCGCCGACATTCGCGGTGGTCTCATTGAAGACACCCGCGATGATTGTTCCCGGGAAGCTGGGCTTTTCCCAAACAAAGGTATGAGTGGTCTTGCCGGTTCCCGCCGGTTTGAGTGTGGCCTTTCCGCTGCCGACAACTCTCATTGCCGCAGGAGCGGTGATGTTCATGGTCGCGGTGAAGCGGTTGATTCCGTAATTCAGCGTGGGGAACCACCTGCCGGCATAAAGCAGATAAGAGATTCCATCGCCGATATAGGCCAGCTTCAAACCTTCGACGGGACTGTCATCGGCGGAAGAGAGCGTGCCTTCGTAATCGAAATTAAAGATAGTGCTGGTGCCCTTCGGTAGACCAGCGGGAAGCGGAATGCGCAGAGTGGAATCCTGAGTCACGCGTTCACCGGAGAGTGTCTGTCCGGCGGCGTTCGTGATCTTCGTAGGACGCAGTCCATTGTGAAGTTCGAAGACGGCAACGCTGATGTCGTCGATAGCGGTGACCTTCACCTTTGCATGGGCCACAAGTTTGTGTGTGGCAGGAAAAAGTTCGGCGTCGATGACGTAGTCGTCGGCCCGCAGTCGCGCCTTTTCCGCAGCCTGAAGGCACAGCGGGGCGAGAACCAGTAGGAGTGCGATTGAGAGTCTTGAAGCACGTTGGAGTAGGCGTGCGCTTACCATAGTTATCTGAAATCTCCAGAGAGGCTGCAGCTGAATTGGATGAGTAATTGCACTAAAACGATGTTTACTCCTTAAGCTTAGTCTTTTAGACACAAGTTGTTCAACTTAGTTGTGGCTGCGGCGCTTTCAAGAGCTTCAGGACTGCAGCGGCGGCGCGGTCTGCGGCGGTTTCCGTCGATGACGATGGATGCAGCTTCCGCCGCACTTCCGCCAGTTCCGCGATCATTTGAGAGCGGGCTGGGCCTTCAGCAATAAGTTCCCTGATCATCGCTGCGACTCTCTCCGGAGTGAAATCATTCTGTATCAGCTCAGGCACCACGGTCTTTCCGGCGATGAGGTTGACCATGGCAAAATTCTCAAGGGAGACCATTCTGCGCCCAAGGGCCCAGGTAAGCGACGAAACGCGATAGACCACCACAAACGGATTTCCCGCCAAAGCGGCTTCCACGGTTGCAGTTCCACTCGCGACAATTGCCGCCCGGCACAGTGCCAGGGCGATGCGGGCATCAGAGACGAGACGCGCAGGAAATTGGCGGAGCTTTGATTTGATCCATTCTGCATCCAGTGTAGATGCGACCGGCAAAATAAATTCGTAATCCAAGCCAAGCTGCTTTGCTGCAGCGACCATCGTCGGCAGATGGCGTTCAATCTCCTGCTTACGGCTTCCCGGCAACAATGCGATCCAATGCTTTTTGGGATCGAGTCCATGCGCCGCGGCGTACTGCTGACGGTCGAGCGCGGGTGGGGCGAGGTCGGCGAGTGGATGTCCAATGTACTCGGCGTTCACGCCATGTTCGGCATAGAACTTTTCTTCAAACGGGAAGATGACAAGCATCTTGCTGACGTATCGCTGCACTTGTTTGATGCGTCCCTTTCTCCATGCCCACAGTTGCGGGCTGACAAAGTACACCACCGGGATCCCCCGCTTGTGCAGTTCACGCGCGAGTCGAAAATTGAAATCCGGAAAGTCGATCAGAACAGCTACCTCAGGTTTGCGGTGATCGACTGCGCGCAATAGCTCATGAAACTTGCCGTAAATATCGGGCAGATGCTTTACGACTTCCGCCAGGCCGACCACTGCAATTTCCTTTGAGTCCACAACGATCTCGCAACCGGCGGCGCGCATGCGCTCGCCGCCAAGCCCGAAGAATTCCATTGGCTCAGCCGCAGCCCGGCGTAGCGCATCGATCAACTGCGCTCCATAGAACTCGCCGGAGGCTTCGCCCGCGGAAATGAAGATGTTTGTGGACATTGCTGACTATCTTACCCGCAGGAAGTCAAAATCTTTAACCGCAGAGGACGCAAAGGACCGCAAGGGAGAAACTTTAAGGTCGAGGGTCAGGAGTGTTGAACTAGTCGGCGGTAGCGGGTGACTCCAAGGCGCCGGAAGCTGCTGGCACCATGCCACCAAGTTCCTGGTCTTTGTACTGGAGTTGGTAGAGCTTCCAATAAATCCCGCGGTTGGCGAGCAATTGCTGGTGAGTGCCGATCTCGCGCAGCTTCCCCTTGTGCATCACGATGATCTTGTCGGCCTGCTGAATCGTCGAAAGCCGATGCGCGATGATTACGGATGTGCGCCCTTCCACCATTTTGCTCAACGCATCACGCACGCGGACTTCAGTATCTGTATCCACGCTGGAGGTGGCTTCGTCGAGCACGAGAATGCGAGGATTGTGGGCCAACGCGCGGGCGAAAGAGATCAACTGTTTCTGCCCCGTGGAAAGAGTGCTGCCGCGCTCGCGGACTTTCTCCTTGAATCCATCCGGCAACGTGCGAATGAAGTCGGCGACGTTCACGTCTTCGGCTGCTTGTTCAACAGCGGCATCCTCAATCCACGGCGTACCCAGTTTGATGTTGTCTTCCACCGTGCCGCTGAACAGGAACGGATCTTGTAGCACGACCCCGAAGCGACGACGCAGGTCTTCGATGGCCATCTCGCGGATGTTCACCCCGTCGACTTTGATCGCACCGCGCTGCACGTCATAGAAACGAAGCAGCAGCGAGATGATCGTCGTTTTTCCCGCACCGGTGTGGCCGACGATGGCGACGGTCTCACCGGGTTCGATGGTGAACGAGAGGTCACGCAGGATCCAATCCCAATTCTCGCTGTGAGTCCCTGCGCCATTGCTTCTTTCGTCTGCGGGAATCTGGCGATAGCCGAACCAGACGTGGTCGAACTCGATCACACCCGGACCATCAACTTTTCTTGGATTGGCGGGCTGGAGCACCTCGACCGGCGTGTCCAGCAATTTGAAGATGCGCTCGCTGGATGCCATCGCCGATTGCAGGATGTTGTACTTGTCGCTGAGGTCCTGAATGGGACGGAAGAAGCGCTGCGCGTACTGCATGAAAGCGACCACCACGCCTAAGCTGACGGCGTCCCGGAGAACGGCGCCGCCGCCGAACCAGATCACGCAAGCGATTGCCGTGGCAGAGAGGATTTCCACGACCGGGTAATACACGGCGTGGGCCATGATGGCGTCCTTGTACGCCTCCATGTGCTGCTTGTTCACCTTTTCAAATTCCTCAAAGCTGCGCCGCTCTCGATTGAAGAGTTGCAACACGACGATGCCGCTGACGTGCTCCTGCATGTAGGAATTGATTCTCGCGATGGCCGTTCGTATGCGCCGGTAAGATTCGCGCACCTTCTTGCGGAAGATCATCGTGGCCATGAAGATGATGGGGAGTACAGCAAATGTGATCAGCGCCAGCCACCAATTCATCTTGAGCATGATCACAATAATCCCCAGCAGCACGAAGATGTCCTCGAATATCGCTACCACGCCGCCAGTGAACATCTCATTGAGCGCGTCCACGTCACTGGTAACGCGCGTGACCAGGCGCCCGACGGGATTCTTGTCGAAGAAGCCGATGTGTAATTGCTGCAGGTGGGCGAAGATCTCTGTGCGGAGATCGAACATGGCTTTCTGTCCGGTCCACTGCATCATGTAGGTCTGCACGAATTCGAATATGAAGCTCAGGCCGAGCGCGCTCACGTACATCAGCGAAATTTGTCCGATGCCAACCATCGGCACATTGCTCAACCAGGGGTCGAGCATGCTGTTGTAGTGGGTGTGGACGAGGTACTTATCGATTGCGGTCTTGGTGAGATACGGGCCGATCACGTCCATGGCCGCCTTGAGGATAATGGCCGCCAGCGCAAGGAATGTCTGCCACTTGTACGGGCGCAGGTAGGTGAGCAGCCGCTTCATCAATCGGCTGTCATATGCTTTGCCTAAGACTTCCTCTTCCTGGTGGGTGGCCATCTAGTCAGATTATATAGACAGATAAACTACCCTTGGCGATGCACAAAGCTGGCAAATGTTAGCGCGGAGAACGCGCTCTCGCTGGTGTTGGAGGTTTGCAGATGTCAGCCCTCGCATCTCTCACTTGCGGCAAGTCTCTTGAATCTATTGAGCTCAAAAGAGAGACGATCGGCTTTACAGCAGGGTCTACTTCCTGAAGTTCACTACTGAACCTGTTGATCGACTGGATGGCGGAGTTCTTTCGTGGGATTTGAAAGCTCAGCTCATGCGAATCTTTGGAAAGCGCCTTTCGGCGAGGCAAACCTCCCTCAAGTTTTGCGATGGCGGTGTCTTGAATGATCGCTGTTAACTGGTCCGTTTCTGACGTTGTCAGAGTGCTCTCAGTCACGAAAAGCGTAGGCGCCTTTGAGGTGCCATCGTGAAAGCTCCGCTGCAATTTTTCGAAATGGAAGGAGTTATCGGGATACACGATCAAACAGGTGCGAGTGGCCCCTTCAGCAAGGACCTCATGAGAGTCATAGATGCGAATGGAGAATCTTGGGTCTGACCGGATGGAGAGGCGCGGTTCTTCCCGGTTCAATCGCGTTCCCTGGCCCAAAGCAGTGCCCAAAACAATAAAAATAAAAATGAAGACGGAAAAAAATCCCAGACGGCTCATTACGCGCAATTAAATCCTCAAATCCGTTTCACTACCAAGGCCGAATTTTTTGATCCAAAGGCGATGCAATTGCAGACCGCGTGTTCAATATCCATTTTGCGTCCCGCTTCGGCAACGTAATCCAGATCGCACTCGGGATCGGGCTTTTCCAGATTGATCGTCGGAGGGAGTTGACTGTGTTTCATCGCGACGAGTGTCGCAGCCAGACCTGCCGCGCCGCTCGCGCCTTGTGGATGTCCAATCTGCGACTTCAGCGCCGACATCGGCGTGCGTTGCGCGTGATCGCCGAGGGCAAGCTTCAGCGCGCGCGTTTCAATACGATCGTTGAGTTGGGTGGAAGTGCCGTGGAGGTTGACGTAGTCGATCTCGGTTGCCGGAATTCCGGATTCTTCCAGCGCGAGTTGGATGGCGCGTGCAGGCTCTTCGCCGAATTCAGCCAGACGCACCCGATGGAACGCCTCACAGGTGGAACCGTATCCGGTGATCTCGGCGTGGATTTTGGCGCCGCGTGAAATTGCATGGTCATAGTCTTCGAGTACGAACATCCACGAGCCTTCGGCGATGACGAAACCATCGCGGTCGGCGGAGAAAGGTCGCGAGGCCCGCTGAGGTTCGTCATTCCACGAAGTAGTCAGGATCTTCATCAGCGTGAAGCCCTTCATGATGCCGTGCGCGATGGGCGAATCCACGCCGCCGGCGATGATCATCTTGGGGATCCCCGGCATGCCGGATTGGATCTGGCGATAGGCGTATCCGATCGCGTCAGTGGACGAGGTGCAGCCTGTGGTGACGACGTGGCTCATGCCGCGAAGTCCGAAGGCCATACTCACTTCACTCGACATGGTGCCCATGGTTCCGCTGGGAATGCTGAAGAGGCTTACCTTTTTGATGTTGCCTTCGTACCAGAGGCGATATTGCTCCTCGCTGAAATCCTGCGCGCCGCCACCGGTGCCGAGAACGATGCCGATGTTGCGTTGCTCCTCGAGCGAGATACCCTGGGTCGGTATGCCGGCGTCTTGCAAGGCTTCGGTAGTGGCCGCAATCGCCAACGGCACGGAGCGGGAGACGTGTTTGCGCTGCTGCTTGTCCACCCATGCGAGTTCGTCGAAATCCTCCGCGGGAATCTCGCCGGCAATGTGGATGGGAAGCTGAGATGTGTCAAACCGGCTGATGCGGCGGACGCCGCTCTTGCCGCCGAGGACGGCGCGGCAAAATGCCTCGACACCAACTCCGTTGGGGCTGACCACGCCCATGCCTGTGATCACGACTCGCTTTAACATAGGTGCCTATAATAGATGTTGGATTCCATTCATGCCTCTGGGTATTTATATTTCGGTGCCGTTCTGCAAATCAAAATGCAGCTTCTGCAACTTCGCTTCCGGAGTCTTTTCCCGCGAGCGCATGGACCACTTTGTTCAGCATGCGTGCTCGGGTATTGCCAATGCAGAAATCGTCGCTGGAAATCTCGGTAGCGTTTTCGAACGCCAAGCAGACACCATCTATTTTGGCGGAGGGACTCCCACTACTCTTCAACCCCGGCAACTGCAAGAGCTTTTTGCGGCTGTCCGTAACCGGTTTGATGTCTGCCGAGACGCCGAGGTTACAGTTGAATGCGC
>JAOAPL010000041.1 GCA_025462925.1 Acidobacteriaceae bacterium | reverse complement strand
CCTGAAGTCCTGACTTGAGCCGATGTTGACGGAGGTGTTCATCGTAAAGCTCCCGGATGATCTCAACGATTCTTGTTGCGGCGGCCAAAGACCGGAGCATAGCGGCGCCATGGTCAAAGACTCGTTTGATTTCAGCGTCCAGTTCGGCCACGGGTTTCCCGAGCTGGATCAGCAGGACAATTGGCGGCTCAAGCGGGCCGTTTGCGCCGAGGTCACGCATCTCTTCATCGAAGCAGGCACTGATTTCATCATCCTCATACCAACTGATCAAGCAGCCAGGTCCGCAACTTTCAGCATCATTTATAAAATCGCCGATTGCAGGGATTTCCTCTGCCAACCTGCCCGCCCAGGCATGCTCACGTCCACGTCCGTGAGTGTCCATTTCCAGGACGTGCCTTACCAATTGTCGGGAGACGGGGCTTCGTAACGACGGTTCTATTTGTTGTAGGAACCGGCGGGCTTTGCGTTCTCCAATTTTCGAATATTTCTGCAGGCATGACGGAATATTCTGCGCCACTTTCGGATAAACCGAGTCTGCTTCGCTGTCTTCATCCGGGTCTTCCATCCACATCTCGGCGTGCTCAAGGGCGTCGCTGTAATCGTAGACACGCATCCACTTCCAGAGGTTATGGACAAAGATCTTGAAAAAGGCCGCAGGAAGAAGCTCGTTTTCCCGCTCCAGGTGCGTCAGGGTTGCACCGATTGGAATCGAGGCAGCGGCATCGTACTCTCCCACCAAGAAGAGGCGGTTTGTCGGTGAGTCAGTCTCCGCCGAGTTGCGCTCCTGTTCCGTCAGTTCAAACGGGTGATCCATGAGGCGAAGGAAGCCGCTCCAGATTTTCTTAGCCGCGTCAGCCCCATTCCTCTTGCAGAATCGACGGAAACCGCGCTCCACAAAATCCACGGAGCTGCCCGACCAATCTTCAGTGCGGCATATTCCCAGACGTAATAAGCTCTTGCCGAGATGGGCCGCGGGTTCCTCATCCCAGCGGGAGCAGTAACGCGAACGTAGCCCTTTCAGGTTTGGGAAGGTTGTGGAGATGGGAAGGCCGATTAGACGAGGGGTGGCATGACCGCTCCGGCTGGCGGAAGGTAGCGGTCGTGTCCGACTTCGTCGTGGCTGTACTTCAGTGTGTCGCACATCTTTCCGATCAACTCGCCGGCTTTGAATGCATCGGGACATTTCCTCAATTGCTCCTGGATCGAATCTAGTTGACGCACGCCGCCTTGAGCGGCTAGGTCCAACTCGCCCATGACTCGCTCTGCCTTCGTGCATCGGGCCATCTGTCTGGCGACGCCGCAATTCCTGCGCTTTCTCTGCTGGGTCACCCTTTCGCCCCGATGGCGCGCACAAACGTATATTGCATCGAGCCATTGATGGGAGTTGGTCCCTCAACGGCTGCTGTTGCCAGTTCGGGATAGGTGTTTACGTACATATCGCGCACCTGCTCCACGGTGAAATCTGGACTGGGATCAGGCAGCTTCACGCCATTAAATACAAACAGACGCTTAAGTCCTTCTATTCTCACGGTCATTGTTTGCTCACCTCGTAAATTGGACAGAATTGTTGATATCGATACCGGATGGCGACATGGCTCACCGGGCGATGATAGAGAGTGCTTTCAAATTGGAAATAATGTGCGCGGCAGGACTGCGCACCGAAAGGATTTAGCAGACCGGCAGAAATGACTGCCGATAGTAAAAACGAGGGAACTGCAATGCGGCGGATAATCCCGTGTTGGCGATGACTCGTGAGTGCGCAGTGACGCGAGCGTGTTTGGCGGCAGTATTGGTCCGGATGAATAAGCCCCGGACGATGCGACGTGCCAAGGCCGGAACTTTAAGATTTTGATCGAAGGTCTCCGGTGACTACGGTGGGACGTTGCGGTCTGAGTCTCCAGCCTTTGGAGCCTTATTAGAGTTGAGGACTCTTACGACAGCCTCAAAGGCTTTCTTGTTGGAAGGATTGTCCGGCTGGAGATTTGTCTTTTCGGTCAAAGCTCCTAATCGATCAGCCCGCGTCTCAGCCACTTGGGCCTTTATGTCTTCGCGTGCCGATTTCGACAGAAGCCACGATAGCGGTAGCCGAACATCACGTCTCCTGAGTTGAAACTCAGCAATCTCCACGACGGAATTGTCTCCGATGCGAGCCGCAGTCTCTCCGCGATCCGGTCTCGCCTGCTCGGCAGAGGTTTGCTTGAGGGCACCAATGTACCATTCAAGTTGACGACGGGAGATGCCCGCCCGGGCGGAACGCGTGTTTAACAGAGTTCGGATTGGTGATAACGTTTCACCGAAGCCGTGGCCCTCGGCGGCGCCAAGGTCTCCTTCCTCACACCTTTGCGCCCCGTCGCGGTCAGGTTCGTCAAGGCACGTGTTAGCACTAATTACCAACACAAAGGTTCTGAACTTGGCTGCCCTGCGGTCGATGTCAGAGGAATCATCATCGAGCATTTCACTCTTTGCGGCGCGAAGGCTTTGTAAAAGGGTTAACAATTCAACCAATGTCGCGGTGCCCGAATTCTCAAAGTATCCTCCATCGACATAGCGCCGTTTTCTTCCATTCATCGTGATAGAACCTGCGGGGGTCACTAAGGGGAATCTCGCGCTGAGAGCGACTGCGGTGCTTAATGGTAGGGTTACAGGATCGCGAAAGTAGTACGTGAACTCAGGAAGCGGTCTGAGCGGATCAAAGCGGTGGTCAAGGTATACAAATTGATTCCGTTGTGCGCTGGGGTCCATATAAAAGATTGGTACATCCGTTATCGTATGGACAAGTCCGTCTTCGACTCCGGTTGTGTTCAGGAATAGTGCTGGGCTCAGAGCGGTTGTTGGGTCATTTCGAAGCTTCCGAATATCCTCGGAAAACCGCTCGCGGTCACATTTACCGCAGAGTACGGGTGTAGCCTGGCGCCACGCTCCTTCAAAGCTATATTCTAGTGCCCGAGCACGATCATAAGTAGGAACGGAAAATGGGAGAAACCGCTGGAGTAGGTCCGGGAAGAGCAATGAGGCTAACAGCGGGCTTAAGAAATCATGACTGAGCATGGCCTCCGCTCGATCTTGGTATTCGCTGCGCGTAGGAACTTCAAGCACGCACGGCCTGCCTGCGGAACATGTCGTGTGATCAGCGACGAGTGACCCGAATACGGCTGCTCCCAGGCTCCCCCCGGAAACGCCGCTGATTGCGTAAACGTGCTGAGCAAAAGCAGGGTTTTGATCTTGGAGGGCGGAAAGGACCATTGCCGTGAAGTATCCCGCCCGGAGACCACCGCCCTCCGTGGACACGAGGAAGACGGGATACTCATCATATTGATTGAAGTCCGGACGCGACTTCAGCCACCCAAAGAAGTTCAATTGCGGCGACGCTACGGAGCCTGGCTTCAGATGTGTCAGCCGAATCTCGTGATTGTCATTTAAGTCAAAAAGACTGAAGACTAGAGCGGCAAGTACCATTGGTAAAAAGACTGGGACGCGAAACATCCGTGACAGGTATGCCAATGGGCTGAGAGCAGCGATTAGAGCTGCGCCCCATATCAATATCAGTGCTGCTGGCCCCAGGCTGCTTGTCCACCCCACTCGGGATGGCGCGAGCACAAGAAAAGATAAGAAGCCAAGAAGGGACAGACATCCCGTAACGATTCTCAGTCGCATCGGAATGAGAATCCACCTCGTCCGGGCTCTTCGAGCTGAGTGTCGATTCGATTCGTGGCTCGTCGCGACTAGAAGTGTCCAGCGGGTTGCCATGCGTTGCGGCCAGACCAGCAGCGCCAGACCGACTAATGAGTACAGAGTGGCAAAACGGGGCGAGCCGTTGCTATGCAATCCGTGGGCTAGGGCGAACAATGGCAATGCGGCTACAATGCGGGGGAGCCGCTTGCCAAGAAAACAAACAAGCCTTCCGCTTTGCAACCACCGAGGCCAAACGAGCAGGATCAACAGACGGGTGAATAGCCAAGACGTTACAACATAAACCAGACTGCAAAGGAAAATTGCCGTGGGCTGAATCGTCGCTCCCTCGTGCGACACCACAAAGCCCTCAGCTACTGCTTCTGTACCCGCGAGAAACACCGAAATTATGACTGCCACAAATAGGCCAAGGGCCGCTGTGGAAACAATCTGAAATGGTCTCGGGTAGGGCGAGCGCTTGTATCTAGCCCGGAGCATTTGAACACGGACCTGTCTGTTCAAGCTGGTTCCGCTCATGACCCTGAGTCTAATGGCCCAGATGTCTGGTTCGCAATCGTAGCCACTTACGCTGGTGAATCCAAGCGGAAGTCATTTACATGAAATTGAGTCACTTTTTCTGGTAATGGCATTTCCACTTTGACCCGCAAGACGTGCTCAGCGTATGGAAGCCTGAAGGACACTCTTTGCTCACTCTCTTAGAATTCGGGCTGTTCACCATCTGGGACCGATTGCCCCACAGGACTAAGTTCCGGTTGGACCGTTTTGCCGTCGTTCGGGCTCGTGTCTGCCGCCTTGCTCGACGATGCGCACCAAAGTGGCAAGAGTTCATCCGATCCTGATTTCTTATCCTCTTTCTTATCGGTGGCCCCGCCGCTGACGCTCTTCGTCTTACTTTTATTCTTGTCCCGCTCCTCGGTGGCCTTCACCGCTTCGGCAATTTGGTTCCTCGCATCATCAACAGTGTTCTGCAGGCGCACATGAGATTCAGCGAAATGGGTCAAAGCCTGCGGCAGACTCTCGTCAATTTCTTCCGGCGTGCCAGTCAGAGACAAGGGGGTGGTCAAGGCGTAGATCGCGGACTCCGGTATCTTGGCGATCTTGTCTTTGTTGGAGTATCCGATCTTGTCATTGACTTTGCTGTCCTTGTCCAGCGCCTGGGGAATAACGTTGACCCTGATTCGGCCTCCACTCAGGGTGGCTACGGTGATCGACAGTGGCCTGTTTTCGATTAACGGCATCAGCTCTCGAAACATAACTCTCCTTGCTATTTGGGGATTCGGGCCGAGAAGTGTCGGCCGGTCATTCTTTTGTTAAAAGTGTTATGGACTGAAGGTGTGACCCCGCTCAATCATCTGATCTAGGCCACCAGACTCTTGTGCGCGAGCAACTGGCCATCGACGAATGCGGCTTATGCCAACGCGGCATTCGTCTGGCGGTCAGGGAGTTGGTTTGGTCTTCATCTCGAATCCAGACGGTCAAGGCTGGAAGGCCCAATAACGTCCTTTGGGTGAATCCATTTCCTGCAGACCGAACCGGGGCGGAGCGCTATGTTCTTTCAACAGATTGTAGATATCGCCAATGATTGACCTGTTGTCGCCGTAGTATGAATGCCCCAGCAGACTTGTGTCCACGGCGCTGGCATCTATTGTGTCCAGCAGTTCGGGCAGGATCACCATGTGAGTCCCTGATTCACCCGCTCGGGGAAAGGCGTGCAAAGTATGTGATGCTAGAAGCGCGAGATCTTTTGATGACGCATAAAGCGTGATCCGCTCACACCTCGATCGGAGTTCTGCAACCTTTTGGGTGAACAATTGCGTATCGATGTCAGGAGCTGCCAGCACGATTTCGTTAATGAGAGGTAATGAGCGTCTCTTGAGCTTCAGGGTTATAAGGGCATTGGTGAGAGCCCGGCTGCCCATGCTGTGGCATACGATGTGCAGCAATCGAAGTTTATTACGGGCAATAAGATCTTCCAAGAAATCCACAAAGAACGGAACAGTAGCCTCGACGCTTGCCTCATCGGCCCAATAAAGCTTTGTCTTCCCTGATGAGGGCCAGCTATATGCGAGCGGGACACCTTTCCAGCCGAGGTCGTAGCATATCTGTGCAGTGCGTTTGATTGAATCAGCAAAAGTGACGTTATACCCGTGAATGAATACCAACGCCGTTGCGTCGGCCTTAGCGTCGAGGTCGGAATCGAGCAAGGAAAGAAACGACTTTCGCTTAAGTGGAGAAACAGAGAGCACCGTAACGTGCTTTTTGGGGCTCAATTTCCGTTCGAATTTCCACCATTTTGGCGCTTCTATTACGCCCATTTTGTGGTCTCTCGGAATGCTTACGGATGCCACTCCATAAGACAGCGACGGTCGCGCTGTGGGGTCACGCCCATTGGAAAAGTATTCGTCGGGCGAAGGACTTCCTGTAGCCGCGCGATCTGTGGCGTAATAAACGGGAACAATGGCATAGCCCAGGGGCGAAGTCCGGGCATTGCGATATTGGTTCAACAAAAACATCAGTTGCGAACCGGGAATTGCACCCACTGAATCAAGCACGAAAAGATCGGGATCCGGAGGAGGCTCAAACGCGTAGAGAGTGTTACGGCGTCGGTGCGATTGCAATACATCCCGGAGCGAATAGAGCCGGTCGTCGCCAGGAATTGCAAATTGGCTCACCGACTCACTCAATTCGTCGAGTAGTTGTGGTGGGACTCTGCTTAGGTGCGGATCAATCGTTGACACGAGTTCCTGAGCAGCCCCGGCACTGAATCGTTCCTGCTCGACAACCAGCGCCTGATCGTGAGATTCGACCAATCGGTGCCACGCTTCGAAGAGCGCGTCCAAGACTACGGCTTTCTTATTAACGTCGGTTAGCTCATCCTGCGCCGTCAGCGAGACGGCTAGTTCCAGGAATTTTGACGCCTCGGTCGATCCATTCTCGTCAATGCAAAGATCCGCGAGGCGTACGTACGCTGCTGCAGCTTCCGCTAAATTGTTACCTTCCTGAAAGGAATTGGCGCCCATGCGAAAAAGTTCGAGCATTTTGTCGCGCACCCTATCGTGGAAGTCTCGCTTCGAAAGTAGGCGGGAGTATCCTTCGGCCAGGGTGCATTGAATGACGCCACGCACGCTTGCATAGTCGGCGCTAGTGAGGACACTCAGTGCGAATTCATAGTGCTGCTCAGCGTGTTCGATGTGCCGCCCCTTCACCCGGCGGTCATATCGCAAGAGATAACAACAAGCAAGTTCAAAGTGCGTTTCTGCGAACACAAGGGGCTGCGACTCTTTGGAAAGCAAACGGAGTCGTCTTTCAGCTGAGACTTTGCGTGCTTCAATTAACTGAGGATCCCTGGTCGCAAGGACGCTAGCGGCAATATCGCGTAGACGTCCAGTGAACTCAGATTCAGTCATGGTTTTAATACTCTTGAGTTGCAAGGGCAGAGCTAGGATCGTTGCCCCCTCGCCTGATCTGGGCAGGGTAGCACATTCCGGAACCGGGCCGCGCAGGCGCGATTGCGCGGCCCTGTCCTTAGGCCGGCAACTGGTTCAGAAATTCGCCCAGCTTGGCCGTGGCCTTGAATTGCGGGATCGGATCCAGTTTCTTGAAGGCGCTGGTGAATGCGTTGGACAGACTCCACATCGTGCGCCCTGAGAATTCCTCGTACTGCGGCTCAAAATACAGCCGGTGGACCTCGGGCAACAGACTCCTGGGCGCGTCCAGCTTGCCATCGACGAATGCAGCATAGAAGATAAGCCTTGCCCGTTCGTCAGTGATCTGCGCCTGCCGCCAGTGTTCGACCTGGCGCTGCATGGGTTCGAAATTCCGCTGGATCCTGTCCACTCCCACCGCAAGAGTGTCAATCAAATTGAAGCTCTTGCTGTGTTTGGCAAGGACGGGGGTGAAATCTCCGCTGAAAGCCATATTGGAGCATACGAATACCCTGATGCCTGCGGTCAGGCCCAGGCGAAGCGACTTGTCATGCGAGTTGCGGATGCCGATCGAGAAGCGGCAACCTTCCATTTGGGTCTCGAGATCGAGAACTCCAAACATCTTCATGCCGTCGTTTGAGGCGGCATACTCTTCGTTCACCACAGCGATGTGGCGAAAGCTCAAGGTTTCAACCAGCGCCTCAACAATCTCGTGATGAGGGACAGGCCGATGGGTTGCGGTTGCTTGTGGAACTGGGATTTGTGCCAACTCCATCCGCCCAATCTTGGACAGCGGGCCGGCGACAAGCGTACCAGTGCTCATGGTTTTCATTTCCTTTCTGTGTGAGTTGAATTGAGTTGCAGAATTACAACGTCTTTGGGTGAAACCGGCTTAGCTCCAATTGAAGAGTGATGGCTGCTCCGGCACCGGAACCCGTGCGCGCCGCCGATGGGACTTCAGTTCCTCTGGCTGCTGGCCAAACGCCAGTACTGGCGCCATATCCATTGCGGCTTCGATCAGGCCGGCAGGCTCGCAACCTGCTTCTGCGCCAGCATTGTCTGTCTCGCTTCTTTTTTGGGAGCGCTGGTCGGGGGGAAACAGCTTCTCGTGTTCCTGGTGTAGCGCTTTCCAAATTGCGTCGGCCGAGTCGCCGATCCCGTTCTTCTCCACCAGTTCACGCGCCATCGCCGCGAGCATGTCGTCATCTTCATCAATGCTCTGCAATCCCTCGCCGGCGAATTTGCCTTCCATAGTGAGGGCGACCAGGAGCTTCTTACCCATTAGCCGCAGACACGAGGTCTGCATCGTGCCTTCATAGCACATGAACTTCACCCGCACCGGCCGGTTCTGCCCGATGCGCCACGAGCGCCGGCTGGCTTGGCGTAAAGTGTGCAACGAGTACCCGGATTCATAAAAGATGATGGTTGGGAAATCCAGCAGGTCCAGTCCGGTCTCAACCAACCGGGGATGCGCGATCACTACCTGCACGCCTTCTTTGACTCGCTTGGCGTACCATGCTTCGCGCTTATCGGTAGAAACATTCCGTCGCAGGACCCCGGTGCGGATGCCTTCGCGATTGAAAATCTTTTCCAGGCGAGCTGTGACATCGCGCTTTAGGGTGTACACCGCGAAGACCTGGCAGCGCCTGCCTTCCGCCAGTTCCTTCTTCACTTCCTCGATCAATCGCCGCTCTTTCGAGTACGCCGCGTCTTGCGAAAGGTCTCGGGTTTCGGCGATCACGAACTTGACCTTGCGTCCAAGCTCGGGATCGAACTCCGTGCCGTACAGTGTCCCCAGCCCATAGGGATGGTCGGGATAAAGCAGCAGAGCGTTCAGCATGTTGCTCAAGACAGAACGATTGCCCTTGTGCTCCTTCAACGCCGCCCGAATATCTTCCTCAAGCGCCTGGTAGGCCACTAGCATGGGAGCGTCCATCGGAACGCTCAGAAAACTTTCTTCATACGACGGCAGTTCAGAGGAGATGTCTTCGAGAAAGACGAACGCGCACAGCTGCATCAGGAATTCGCCGAACAGAAGCGGTGAAGCTCCTGGTTTGCGGCGAACCGTCACGGTGGCCTTTGCCTTTGAACATGCGTTGTCCGCCGCTTCGATGCGTGTAACTGTCTCGAGAACTCCGTAGTCCTGAATGAAGCCGCTGCGGCCGGAAGAGCCCCATTCGTACCCCCGCTGTTTCATCTTGGCGGCTTCGAGTCGGTACAGGGTATTGAAGAGGTCGTCGGCGTAGCCGCCGAGAAGAGTCCCGGTCAGGCCTACAATCTTGTCCGTACAGGAAGCAAGAGTTCCGAGTGCGTTGCCCTGGGCTGTGTCACCGGCTAGCTGATGGATTTCATCGCAGATGGCATAATCGAACCAGCGCCGCATATGCCGACCGATAAATTCGACCGGAGCCATGCGGTGGATCTTCGTGATGTCCGCCTGCCACAGCGGACTGTGCAGTGTGCGGCACGGCTTGTCGCCCCTCGTCTCAACAGTCTCCGCGAGCTTTACCATGCGGAAGTCCGCCGAGGTCAGCCGCTGCTCATCCACGATCACCGGTCTTCCTGTTTCCGGGTTGACCAGGCATCCGGCATTCGGCCCAGACCGCGCAAAGACATAGGCGTGCCGCCAGAAGTAGCCCAATTTCGCCTTTTCTCGGCCGACAATGAACAATGCTGGCCGATTGCACAACGCGAACCAGCGCTCGCGGGAACTCCGGTAATGCTTTTTCAAGCGCAGGTCGCTCAGAGTCGTGCGCAAGCCTTCACGCACCATCCTTCCCCGTTTGAGCCGTACTTCGTTGACTCCGTGCGGTGCTTTCTCATCGCCGCCGTTACGCATGTCATCGATCAGAAACACGCGGATCCCGGGAACTGACAGAAGAGCCTCGCGCGCCCATTTCTCAACCAAATGCGGAGGGACCATGGCCAAAGCGGTATACGGCTTGCCCTGGCTGTGAACATGGACAGCCCCGAGTGACATCAATGTTTTGCCGGTGCCGCACTCGGCAACGATGAGAGCGGTTCGATACTGCTCCCAGCGCTTGGCAACCGCCATGATGGCTATGTTTTGGGCGGGAAAAGGCCGGCGCAGTAGTCTGTCGATTCGGGGGGATATCGGATCTTCAAAACGTTGCAGCGCGGGATACTCCTGCAAAATGCGGTCGCCCAACTGAGGCGCGAACTCCCGCATGTAGGAATAGATTGTGTCCATGTCGGGCACGGGAAAACCTCGGGTAGTGCAAGGATTGGTTTCAAACGGGGGGAAAAAGGCGAGTAGTCAAAGTCACGTAGGTCCGGCTCAACAGCGTGGGCTCGCCTGACGCACTAGGTACGTGGCCAAACCAAGAGAATGAAAGTTCCGCAAAGACCGCGGGTTTCGATTACCAGATGCCGCGCATCCAGCCCTCGAGTCTGGACTTCAATGCCTAGAATTACCGGACGAAGGAGAGAGACGTATCCACTCGCTGGCGGCGCCCATTCTGAAATCGGAATGCCTTCCCGGAGGAAACGGTACTCAATAGGCGGCTGCAGAAATTCAAATCCTTCTAGTTCTCCGTCACCGCCGATTTCGATGGTTGATCCGTATGACGCCCTAAAGATGAGCACTGGCGCTGCTCTCGGTCGCGACATCAGACCGGCTGGGTTGAAAGATCTCCCTCAGGCCAAGGCGCGGCCACTCGACTCGACCTGTAGACTGCGGAAATGGAAGCTTCCCATCGCTTACGCCCTGACACAGCCACGAAAGAAATTTGCTTTTATGACCCTTAATTAAAACCGGATCGCAGCCGATGCCAAGGAGCGGCACGACCGCCTTGTCTGCCTCAAGCTGGCGATAAAACCAATCCGCCCACTCCGGAATTCCGGGTAGGCCGTGTATCTGGGCCAGGGACATCCACACAAACTGCGGGCTTGACTGGACCAGCACAGTTCTTCCGGTGCTAGCCGAATTTGTAGCCAGATCCTCGGAAATACCGACCAGATGCCGCAGGGGTTTCTTCCGGTCAGAAAGTTGCAGTGCGCCTCTGTTCGTTTGAGCATTGCGATCCAGCGAGACAGAAATGGGCGACACGCCCGGTCCCTGAATTTCAAATCTTTCATCCAGGGAGATGGCGGCATTGACGGCCGCAATCTGTGTGTCGCCGCCAATGACCGAAATGAAATGCGCTTTGGCCCGGCGCGGCGAATCGGGCAACACCTCGCCGATGAAGCGATCCAGACGCAACTTGAACGTTGTCGTCGTCTTCTCCGTGCGTTTGAAATAGGTGAGCCAGCCAAAGCGAAGGTGCGCGTTCTTCATGAGGGATTCGCCTTTTCATGAGTCAGGATCTGGGTCTTGCCGTCCGCGAATATCAGCGTCAGCTCATGGGAAAATCGTTCCCGGTCGTGGAGGATCTTTGCGTCGTCGTCCTCTTCTTCCCAGTGGTCCACAAATTTGACGGAGCGCCAGAACGCGATGTGCCGGCGCTCATCTTCTCCGAAGACTCCATTGAGCAGCCCTGCCGTGCAGAGTAGGCCGACATGGCCGCCGTGGAGCGGAGTTAATGGCCGTCCGCGTACATTGCTTTGCTCATGAATCAAGACGCGGCTCGCTTGTCGATAGGCCGCCGACTGGAGTAGCAGGTCTTCCACTTCATCCAGAGGAATGCCCGTATTCGAGAGCAGAGCGGGACCGGATTCGGGAACTGCATAGCTGGCCTCGGCGGTATCACTGAGTGCGGCGAGTTCGGGCTGAAGCGCCAACCGCTCGAGATATTGCTGAGCTTCCACTAGAACCGAGTCGCGCGGCCGCTCATTACGCTTTCGCCGCGAGGCCAGGATTGCGATCTGCTTGTATTGGACGCACTCTGGCGCCGTGAGCTGGTAGACGCGGATGTCCTTGAAGTGATCGGCCAGGAGGCGCGCGCAAGGTTTGAGTCGGCCCTGCGGAATGACAAAGACGAGGATGCCTTCGCACCTCAGCCAGCGATACGTGTGTTCGAGGAAAACCAGCTCTAAGCGTTGGTTGCCGCTCTGGCCTGCCTCCCAGTCGTATGGCGGGTTGAGGTAAAGCAATGAGATCGATTCGACGGGACACCGCACGTCCATCGTGCTGGCCTGCAAGACATCGATCCCAAGCGCCTTAGCCTGGGCCGCGCGGTAGGCATCAACTTCAATCGCGTGACGCGTAGCGGCCATGCCACAGATAAGGGCGTTGAATGCGACGCCATCGCCGACGCACGGATCGAGCGCGGAAAACGGTCCTGCTGCAGACAGGTAGTTCTTCAAACGGTGCGCTTCAGGTACTGGAAGCGGAAAGAAGCCGAGCTTCGTCTTCCCGTGCACGTGCATCGTCGGACCTCCTTGGGTGATAAACGAGAGCGCGTTCGGAACGGTTTATCCGTAGATGAGCTCGCAAAACAAGCAGCACTGGAGAAGCACATCGGCAGTAATCGCATCGGTGTTTTCGTTGAGCAAGTCCGCGAAGTGCCTCGGATATTTGGTCGCGAGGGCATCAAGACCCAATCCGATAGACTTGAGGTCGAGGCGAAATACATCAGAAGCCGGCTCGGTGCTCACAATGCCAAGCGAACCACCCTCATTGAGCGGGTAATCAACCAGGCGGTGGGTCAGGTGCTCAATCGAGCGAAATCGGAACGCTGGCGGCTCGGTAAGTTCGGCGACTCTGAACCGGATAATTTGGCTACCAAAGGCGCACGACAGCGTGTTCGCGACCTGTCGCCGGCTAACCTTGAATGTCGCATTCACGACAAAGTCCATTGAGTCCGCCGCCGAAGCTGGTTGGGCGGGAACAGCCTTCTGGAGTTGCGCGATAACCTCGTGCAGCATCGCCGCATGGTCTTCGTTGCCATACGTATCGAGCGCAAGAGAAAGTGACTGCAAGCTTGTCAGGCAGCGCCCTACAGTTGCAGACAGAGAGAGACGTTCAGCAGATTGCGGTTCGTTGGCCATGGGTTGACTCCTGCAGAACTGGGGATGTGCGTGGACTGAAGCCCTTAGAAAGGGCGTCAATAAAAAGGATCAACTACGTATTCGAGTGCCGATGCCGCAATCTTGAGGTCATCGTAAGTGCCGACGAAAGTTCCGTCAGCCAGAACCGCATCGAATAGCAAGCCTCCATTGGGTACATCCAGCGGCGTAATGACAGCCCTCGCGTTTTCGGAGTCGCCGTCGAGAAAATATGTAGGCTCTCCCGGTATGGCTCCTCGGTCAGCAAGCCATCGCGGTCCAGGTGGAGGTACGGGACTCAGTGTGTCGCTTGCTGGTTGAGGCCGGAGTGGTGCCCTAAGCGAATGAGGAAGAATAAGAAAGCACGGCAAACACCTACGATCGTCAAAGGTTCTCACATCGGAACCAGCGGCATTCGCATCCCCGCAGCGAGGCCACGGCGAGTCATGAAAGACTTGATCGGTATGAGCGCTTTGAGGAACATTGTTTCCTTCGCCCGCTCACCAGCTTCAGCCCATTCCGGGTTACTTCGTGCCGACCGAATTAAAGTCATCAGCTTTCCAGCAGAGATCATGGCAGGTTTCCAGTAGGCCCAACCGTCGCTGTGCGCATTCACCTCATCCTTAAATTCCTGAAGAAACCGACTCGCTTTGCCTAGGATGGGATCATGTGCATAACGTCGAGCCGCTTCATCAATCTCATACTCATTCATAGACAGAACGGCGGTTCTTGAGGCCTTCCGCCTGTACTCCTTCTAGCTGTTGGATCATCTGTGCTCACTTGTTTTTTGCGGAATGGCAACTGTGGGCTTCAGCCGTTCCCACCGGATAAAAAACTGTCGACGTGGTTGGCCGCCGTGGTACAGCTCGAAGACGCATGAACTGGAGATATAGGTTGGTGGATTGCACTTCGGCGACGCCAAGACTCAGAACTGTAAATTCACTCATGTAGTCCACCCACAGGGCTGACAATGATCGGCGTCATGTCGTAGCCATTCGACATCAGTAGTCCTCGGGAAACATGATGGTCAGACCATCGCCATCAATGACAGCCCACAGGGTCTGTATTTCTCCATCGATGATGACTTTCACTTCCGCAGGAAATTCCTCTTCGTGCCTTTTCTGCATAGTCCTGAGTTTCAGGAAGGTCATCCACAGCACATCGTGGAGGCGTCCGCGCCAGTCCTGTCCGGCACTTTTGGCGGGAATGTTTTCCAGGACATGGTGCAGGTGATCTGTGATCGCCGTTGGCAAAAGGATGCCGGTCTCCTTCGCCTGTACGGTCACGTCAGCGAGGACACCGTCTTCAATCGCGTTCTCGCGGGTGTAGCGGGAAATATAGATATCATCGTTCTGCATGCGTCGCTAACCTTTGCTGGCCGGGTCCCGGCCAGGCTTTCACGTTGATTGAGAGTGCGGCATGGCGAGGTTCGACGCCGAAGGGCACATCTGTCAGGTGCTTTCTGCAAGGATTCGGGGTGAGGGCGGCCAAACCGCATTACGAGCGTTCCGCCGCCGAAGCAGACGCTACGAATACTTCCGGTTAAAATGCTCCCGTGTCGAAGAGGATTGAACCAAAATGAACATCTCCGCTGTTGTGCTACTTAGCGCCGTTCTCTTTGTTGCGAAGCCCGCGGTGACCGAAATGCAGAGTCTTGGCGCGAAAGATACGTTTAATGCCATCGGACTGTCGGCAAAGGAAGCGCAGGAGATTGTTGAGGAAGTGGAACACTCGGCTTATGACACGCCCGATGACTGGAAGAAGGAGCTGCGGGTGAGACGCGTGGAGCTCGGGAAGAGCCCAGGCGTGATAGTTCAGGGGAGCAAACTACTTTGCGGCGGCACCGGAAATTGCCAGACTTGGGTTTTTCGCAAAGCCGACAACAAATGGATGTCGCTGTTCCCAAACGACCTAGTGCCAATCGCGGAGAGCTTTCGATTAGGACCTGGCGTTACAGGCGGTATCAAAGACTTCACGATCGTGGCTAATTCCAGCGCGGAAGCGGGACAGACGGTGACCTACAAGTTTGATGGTAAGTTCTACCGAGCGAAATGAGATGGCATTTGTACGAGTGCCCCGGACCTTTCCGCCGATTGGCGCGTGCCGGGCCTGGTTCACGCCACAGTCCAGAGCGGAAAAGGATTCCGACTGGAGTGGCGAAATGCCGTAATCAAGGCGCGGATTGTCGAACGACGGTTAGAGAGCGCCTCGACAAGGTGAAGGAGGCCAGCGGAATCGAACTCGTACCACTCTGCCGGGATTTCCGTCGCAAGGCGCCAAATCTGATTGATGTCCATTTCTTCGGCGCGCGTCAGAACCGGCTCGAACGCATCCCAACCTGTCACATGGTTGTAGACACAGTTGCGGGCATACACCCCGCGCAGAGGCGAATCAGGAAAATTCCACTCCCCTGCATTGAAGCAATACCCTTGGTCAATGAAGGTCGCCTTGTATGTCGCTCTGCGCTTGGCCTCGCGGCTGAATACGGCCTGACGCCCATCTGCGTTGCAGGTCCACTTGTCGAGCACGATCACTCGCGCGAAATCTTCGATATTCGCGACTCGCTGCAATATGCCTTCAGGCAAGTAGTCGAACAGATGGCCTTCAATAGGATCTGCGACGTATGCGGATCCCAGCTGCAAGCCTGCTTTGAACGCAGTTCGTAGGCCGGCTATGTCCATGCGGAGGTCGTCCGTATGTTCGATAAGCCAGCCGCAAACTTCAATGGGACTGACGCGTGGGACTGGTAATCCAAGAAACTCTCCCAGCCGAGTTGCCAACATTTCATTGGCGAGCACCCGGACATGCTGGGGATTGTTCTGGAACTTCGTGACGTAGTACTGACCGTCAGAGGCTCGAAGAAGTTGCGATTGTGATCCGCCACGCAATCTTCGGACGTGTTGGACCGCAGAGATGCAGGCATTCACAATCACCTCCTGAATTCTTGGGGGAAAGAAAAGGGGTTGGCGGGGCGAGATGGAACTACGAGGAAGAAATAAGGACTTCGAAGGTGCGGCGTCTTACAGGGATCAGCTTCGAGGTGGAAGCGCTTCGAGCGCCAGCACAATTAGCTTCAATGTTTCGATACTGTCCACTCGGTCAAGGGAAACAACTTTGAGAGAGCTGAGGATCCTCGCTAGAGGCTCGGTCCCGACCCGTTCCAGCGCCGATTGCAGGCGCTGCAAGCCGCGTTCGGCTGCCTGCATGTGCTCTAAGACGCGTTGCTCGACAGTTGCATCGTTAATTTCCTTCGGTTCCCACACTCGCGCCACTGCTTTCAAGACGCCCCGATACAACGCCCTGCCGAGCGGCTGGGCCATTGCCTCGATCTGTGGCACCAGTCCGCTGTTGCGTGAGACCGCACTGCCGATTGATGAGGGCTGCTGGCTAGAGCTACTGTCGAAGGTCGTTTTTGTTTCGCTAGCGCTCTCGCTTTGTGGCCGCAATCCCTTGCGCCAACCATCGGGAGTCGCCCAGAGAGGCAATTGTGGGGCCTTTTTCGGTCTCTTTCGGTCATCCAGATCGACCCAAACCCCGTCGAAGTAATAGAGGTAGCGTCCCAGTCCAAAGCAGCAAGAAGCTCGCTTGAAAGCCTGCGCTTCTGCACTTGTGCCAGCGTTCTCATCATCGGCCCATTCCTCGCCGGTTGCCGAGTGCGAACCAAGGCCGAAGATCGTTAGCTCGCATGTGACGAAAACTTTGGCAACTGTCGTCTGGTCCTTGCTGCGCTGGAAATTTGGGCTGGTGTGAACCGTGTATTTCCGCGTCCAGCCGCCTGGAGTCATTAGACCATTCAGGCGGTCGGTGTACGCCCGCTGATCCGCGTATGGGATCGCCTGGCCGCGTCGCTTGTCTTTTGCCGTGTTGGTAACGCGCCATTCAATGACGGAAGAATCAAAAGGCACTTCCAGATCCTCAATGATCTGTCTAACGCGATCGGCGGTAAGGCATGCACCCGAATCCAAGTGCTGGCTGGCGAGCGCATTGTCTGCACGGTTGACGTGTGGTTGAGATGAGCTTCCAGCATGTCCGTTTGGAGCAGTCATAGAGTCCTCCTTTTGGCCAAGGGCATCTCAGGATCGCGGTTAGTAGACGATTTCTACTTTTCCGGAGGGATGCACGAAATACAGGTTGAAATCGATCTCGGCCCCGCCGCCAGCGCGAAGGCTATCCTGAAACGCGGCATCGTACGTGGCGTAATAGCGTTCAGTAAGCGAAGAGAAATATGGATTGGCTTTGTGGTAGGCAAGTCTCGCCATTAGTGCTGTGCCCCTTCTTGCACTTCAAGTCGAGTTCAGCGCCCGCTCAGAAAGGAATATCTTCGTCCGTGATCTCGGCTGAGCCGGCATAAGCAGATTGATTCTGGGTGCCATTCCGATTGGGCCGATCGTCAGTGCCGCCGCCGGTCTCGTGCGATCCGAGCAGAACCACGTCGCGGGCGACAATTTCTGTCCGGTACTTTCTTGTGGCGCTCTCACGGTCCTCCCAACTCGACGTTTGGAGTTTGCCTTCGATGTACAGTTTGGCGCCCTTCTTCACGTACTCGCCGACGATCTCCGCTAAGCGCTGCCAAGCCACGATGTTGTGCCACTCGGTTCGCTCCTGCCATTCGCCGCTTCGATCTTTGTATTTCTCATTGGTGGCGAGGCTGAATTTGGCGACCGGCGTTCCGCTTGGGGTATATTTCACCTCCGGATCCTTACCGACATTTCCGACGAGGATAACTTTGTTCACGCTCTTAGGCATGTCAACGACTCCAATCATCACGGATTTCTCCCACACCGCGAATGCAGCTGAAGGAAAGGTTTCAAGAATTGCGGGAAGGCAGTTACGCAACAGATGGGGAATGATTACAGCAGGATTGAAAGCGCTACGGAGGGCAAGGCCAGATTACCTGGACTATTGCTTGTGTCCAGTGGAGGG
This sequence comes from Acidobacteriaceae bacterium, assembly GCA_025462925.1. Taxonomy (GTDB): domain Bacteria; phylum Acidobacteriota; class Terriglobia; order Terriglobales; family Acidobacteriaceae; genus JAICLA01. The sequence goes on along the minus strand of JAOAPL010000041.1, from coordinate 653 downwards.
CGAGGTACGCAAGGATCGGACCTTCAGGTGGCGAACCCCGCTCTGTGATGCCAATTCCGCTTCAATCCATCTGCGGCTCTTTTGGTCGCCGAAATAACAAAGACCCACGAGGTCCTCGCCACATTGCGAGACAAGCCGCAGGAGTTGCTGGTTGGTAATCGAGCGAAATGGGAAGGGTCGGCCAGCGCAGATCTTGAAGCGCGCCGATGAGTCGGTTGGATCCGGCGGGAACTCGATTTCAATGTGCCGCTTGCGGCGCCCAAGTTCTAGCAACAAACAGGGCATCACAATATTTGAACAGTACGCAATATCTTCGATACTGACTGCGTGCCGCTGGGCCACGTCGCCCTGCAGTGCTGGCGCAATATCGGACATTAAGCGCGCCCTTGCCCGCTCGCCCCATGAATCCGGCTGTATTGCGAGCCGCAAAATATCATCGGACATGCGGCCAAGGATTTCGGCAAAACCAAAGGCATGCAGCTGTCTTAGGTGATCCTGCGCATCTTCCAAGAAACGCTCGCACTGCTTCAGGATCTTCGCCGCCTCCCTGGGCTCTATACGCGGGATTTGCTGCTTGACCGGCGCGAATCTTGTACTACTACTGCCACGCATTGTGAGCTCCTGTTGGGCTGTTAAGGCTGCCAAAGCGAGGC
>JAOAPL010000022.1 GCA_025462925.1 Acidobacteriaceae bacterium | reverse complement strand
GGATCGGATTCAGGAGCGAAGGAAACTTAACCACAAACAGCTGTCCCTGCGGATCGCCGATGGCCTGGACCACATTGCATCCCAGTATGGCGCAGGTCAGATTGATTCCCGGCAGACCCAACGAATCACGCACAACCAGGCGGGCTTGCGCATGCGCCGCCGGTGCGCAAAGCGAAATTGAAAGAAGCAGCAAACAAATCACTATTCCCCGTCGAGTGAAAATCTTCCCGCCGCTCATAATCATGACCCTCATTTCATTTCTCCAAACGGGGGAGTTTCGAGAACGCGAACACAGAGTGTAGAACGCGGCTGCCCGCTGTCCTAATTACAGCTGTAAGATCTCAGTAGTAACCAGCTTTGGTGCCCTAAGTATTCTCATCTTCCTGCTTTCCTCAAATTTGCCAACGGTTTGAGGATTGGTGTCCGCCCCAGTACCGTGACCGAAAGCCGCAGGTTGTCCTGGGCCTCAAATTCCAGGTGAAATTCGCCAAACTGGTTGGGCCTAGTCTCAATTAACGGCAACCCTTTCTCAGTCCACAACGTGACAGAGGCTTCAGTTGATGGAATGAGCGGCATTCTCTTATCCAGGATTTGTCCAACCGCGAACACCGTTTTTGATTGCGGCTGCGCGTCGAGGCGCACATCCACCGTCAGGCCTTCGGCTTCGTACACCAGCTGCCTCGCCGTTGCTGCCGCGGACCGAATACCGGCAGTCAGTGGCTGCGCCAGGGTGTCGAAAATCAGCTTCGCCGTGACCGGCTCGGCTTTGCGAGACCTATTCCTGGCTTGGAACTCCACTCTCATCATCCGTACGCGATCTTCCGGAGGCATATAACTGCTTTCTCTAGAAGCGATTGCGTGTACCCGTTTCCAAACGTCGAGAACGGCCGCGCAATCCGTACAGCCGCTCGTCAGGTGTGAGTTCATGGTGATCGTTGCTTCGGACTTGCTGATCCCACGAACGAAATCAGCCCACGCCTGTTCCGGAAAATGTTCCATTCTCGACCTCGCGCTTTGGGGGTTAGAGTCCCAGGGCTTTTCCCATGTCTTGCCAGGGTGCTCTGGATCTCACTTATCTAATAAGGGAGGGCAGAGCTCCGAAAAATATAGGGGCAGCAGATTTATTTTCGGGTAGATCACTGCCCTATATCTCGTAGATGGGTTCTATTTCGACCTCGAAGTCGTATGCCCTGCGGGGCTGTAGAGGCAACGCCGGACACACGCCATCAAACTGCTAACCATCTTGTCTCAAGCGCCGTAAAGATTTGTGTTTAGAAATTCATTACGGAACTTGCCACTCGGGTCGTAGTGTTTGAGCAGCGCTTGATAATCGGGCAATCTCTCATAAAGCGACTTGAGGTGTGAAGGTGCCATTGTAAAAATCTTTGCCCAGTGTGGTCTGGCATCAAAAAGAGCTAAGCGTTCCTCGATCACCGGCAACAACTTCTTTACCGAAGACCATTCTGGTTTCCACGTAAAGTGGATTGCCATTGAGGGTCGTTTGTAACAGGGACTCATCCAAAGCTCGTCACCGTCAATCGTGCGCAATTCCGTGATAAAAAGGTGTGGGGTCACCTCGTCTCGAAGTTTTTCGATTGCGAGAATCGCTTCGTATCCCTTGTTGCGTGGGACAAAGTACTCGGATTGCAACTCATCTCCACTGCTAGGAGTGAAGTTCATGCGGAAGTGCGGTAATCGCTCATACCAGGGACCCGGAATACCCATCTGCTCTGTGCAGCTTTCGGCTGAATGTCCTGCCACCGGGTGAAGTTTCGTCTTCGCGAGCTTCGCCCCGAAAAACTCCGGTTCGAACTCGGAGGATGTTCCTGGTTCAATGCGGCGCTTTATCCATACCTGAGTGGCCCGATGATTCTGCCAATCCGTAAAGAGACTTACGCTGTAGCCGCTCGAGAAAATATCATCCAAGTGGTCTTCCAATTGTGCGAAGGGCAGATTCTCATAAACCGCTTGTCTCATCGTAAAAGCCGGCTGAACGTCCAGCGTCACCTTGGTCACGACGCCAAGTCCACCCAGAGCAACCACTGCCCCGGGAAACCGGTCGCCATCTTTGGCCCGTGATAGAACAACCAGCTCACCACCCGCCGTAACCATTTCCAACCCAGACACCGCCGTTGACAGGTTGCCATTCTTGATGCCCGATCCGTGTGTCGCTGTTGCGCACGCGCCTGCTACCGAAACGTGTGGCAACGAGGCCAGGTTATGCACCGCATATCCCTGACCATCGAGACAAGGAGACAACTGCCCATAGGTCACCCCTGCGCCGACCATAACCGTGTGCGATCCCTTGTCCAGTGCCATCTGATCAAGACGCTTGAGGGAAATTTGATTTTCCGTGCTGTCGGCAATCCCATTGAAAGAGTGTCGGGCGCCAAGCGCCTTTAGTCGGGTGCAGCTCTTCACGACTTGTTGAACTTCCTCAACAGTCTTGGGAAGGTGCAATCGGTTGGTACTGTATTTGTAGTTGCCGGCCCAATTGGTTCGAGTAGCAGGTTGTTGTTCGCCCATCACCAGGCGCGAGAATACCCCACCGGCGATGAGCACACCCGATGTCTTCAAGAACTGTCTTTTGTCCATATTCAACGCCTCGATAGCAGATTCAGACTGTGCCCGGGGTTGCGTTTCGTTGTCCCAAGCCAGTTGAAGTTATCATCTTTTCTGCCGCAAAAAAGTCCAACCGGTGGGAAGCATTGGCTTGACCACGACGCTTCTGGTTTTGGTAGGATCAACCGTCATCGTTTTGATTCGTAGCTATCAGGGAATGGCTAGCCCCTTGCCCGCGTTAAGCTATCTCGTTTGCCGGGAGGAAACGATCGCAGCAAGAAACAGAGTTGCATCTCCGCGCATCGTGAACATTCACGACCTCCGCCGAATCGCCCAGCGGCGCTTGCCGCAAGTTGTTTTCGATTATCTCGATGGCGGCGCAGACGGTGAGATCACGCTCCGACAAAATTGTCGCGCCTTCGACGAAATTACTTTTCGTCCGCGCCAGGCGATAGACGTGACGCCGTGCGACTTGCGCACGCAAGTGCTGGGAAAGGAGATTGCATTTCCCGCACTACTCGCCCCAGTGGGCTACAGCCGGCTCATGCATCCAGGCGGAGAGATTGCCGCTGCTGGCGCAGCCGGCTATGCTGGCACCGGATACATCCTCTCCACAATTTCTGGACACAAGCTCGAAAACGTCAAAGCGGGGACTCGCGGTCCTGTTTGGTACCAGCTCTATCTGGTTGGCGGGCGGGACGTGGCGGAAGGCGCAATCGAGCGCGCGCGCAATGCAGGGTTCTCTGCGCTGGTGATCACAATTGATACTCCGGTGGCAGGAATGCGGGAACGGGATCCCCGTAACGGCATGAAGGAATTGTTGGCAGGAAATCTGTTTGCGAAACTTCCGTTTGTGGCGCAACTCTTGTCTCGACCAGGATGGCTCGCATCGTTCCTGCTCGATGGTGGAGTTCCCCAACTCGAAAATATCGTCGTGCCCGGGCAAGGGCCCATGCCCCTCATTGATGTGACGTCAGCTTTGAGCCGGGCGGTCGTAACTTGGGCAGACCTCCGCTGGATCCGCGAGAGCTGGCCTGGGCCGATTGTCATCAAGGGTGTGCTCACGGGAGAAGACGCCCGCCGCGCCGTCGATGAAGGCGCTGCCGCGATTGTTGTTTCAAACCACGGCGGACGCCAACTCGACGGTGTGTCACCTACGATCAAAGTGCTGCCTGAGATAGTTGCGGCAGTGAAGGGAGAAACTGAGGTCCTGATGGATGGCGGCGTCCGGCGCGGCAGTGACATCGTGAAGGCAATCTGCCTTGGAGCGCGCGCAGTGCTGGTCGGACGTGCCTACGCTTATGGCTTGGCTGCCGCAGGACACGCCGGAGTCACCCGCGCTCTTGAAATCCTGCGAGAAGACGTAGACCGCACCCTGAGACTGCTCGGGTGTCAGACCATCGCAGGGCTGGATTCCTCCTATGTGAGTTATCCCCGCGATTGGAACACGACGCGTTGACAGAAGCTCTCTACGCTTTTCCTATCAGTGTGAAAGGCGCCCAGTAGTAAGGATGAGGGTACCGCCGCCGCAATTCAAGCATCGCTCCTTGTAAGGCTACAGGCTTGGAATCGCCCTGCTGCAACCGCGTATAGAACGCGATCATGAACTCCTTGGTGCTGTGGTCGTGAACGTCCCACAGGCTCAAGACCAGCGATTGTGCTCCAGCTTGCAGCAGACCGCGAACCAGCCCGATCTGTTCGTCGCCAGGCTGGACGACGTTCAGCCCAGTTGCGCATCCACTCAAAATTACAAGTTCAGCGGGCAGCTTGAAGTGATAAAGATCGTACAAGCTTAAATACGAGCTGCCCAGGCGTATAGACGAAAACATCGGATTGTCCTGGCGAAAATATCCGTGTGTCGCAATGTGCACAATGCGGCTGCTTGGTCCATAGGTTCGCAAGGCGTCTTCGGTTGCGTCCGCGCCTACAAAAAGCCTTGCGTTTGGCAGAAGGTCGCTTACCGCATGCACTTCATCCAGGATCGAAGGCGCTTGCGCATCGGCGATGCCCATTACGAGCGAGTCGCTAAAAGTATTCTCTTTGCTCGTCTGGCATAGCGCATAAATGCTCGCGCTCGGCGCCGGGGTCATAGGTGTCGGGCCCTTGAAATGCATATCCAACACTCAACTGCTGGCCTGACTGGGAGAATCCGGCCGCAGCGCATGAAAAGGAACATAGTGCAGCAGTCCATGTGGCACGAAAACTACGTGCTTGCCATTTATCAAGTCGCGAATCGGAGCAACCAGCTCCTGGTAAAGGCTTTTCAAATGTCCTTGGGTCGCTTCCAGCATCGAAGCTTGAAACGTGTTTACGTATTGCGGATCGAGCCTAAATTTTGACAGCTGGAATTGCAGCAACTGCAGCAGCTTTTGCACGCGAGAGCGCAAAGTTACTGGGCAGATTTGCAGATCGTCGCGCCCGAGAACGCAGGCAATGGCGCGGTCTTGCACGCGGAAATACTCGACTAGCACCGTATCCGCGGGAAGGGAATTGCGAATTTGCTCCAGCGGCATGCTGCTGGGAGCCGGCAGGCCTGCCTGGTTGACCTCGGTGATGCTCGCTTCCTGCAGAGCCCGCATCAGTCCGGTTTCTCGCGCGCGTACTTGTTCCTGCAAACGCTGGATGCGTGTCTGAGAGTGTTCTTCCGGCCGAAGTTGCTCCCGCTCGATAAGGTTGTAGTACCAGTTAAGCTCTTCGCGCAGATTACGAATGGACCGCACCAGATCACTTTGACCGGCGTCGGCTTCCGTTGGTACGTGCACCGGCTGAATCAGAAGGTCCATTAAATTACGTGACTTGGCCTGCTCGATATAGCCGAATGCTTCTTCGAATCCGCGCGGGCGAGACAGGCAGATCTCGACCAGGTTCTCATAAACTTCCAGCTTGTTCTGGAAGAACGCAATTTTGAGTTCTTCGCCACGCAGGTTTCCCCGCAACGTCTCGAGCGCAACGCGCGCCCGGCAATAGGATTCATACGCATTCTTCTCATCGCCTGCGGCGCGTGCGACTTCGCCCATGAGGAACTCGGCCTGATATATCAGTACGGGCGACTCCAATCCGCTTACTCGTTGAAGCGCATCATCGCAATGCCGACGAGCTGCGGCGGCATCATTCATTCGCAGTGCAATGCGAGCCAGCAGCAGTTCCGCCAGCACAGCTTTGCCCGGCATCGTCGAAGCGTTGAAAAAGTCGCGAGCGCTCGTGCACAGCCGGCGCGCCTCGAACATGCGTCCTTCATTGAACAGAACCA
>JAOAPL010000393.1 GCA_025462925.1 Acidobacteriaceae bacterium | reverse complement strand
CGCGCGCGGGCACAAACTGCGCACCTCGTCAGCCTGGTCGCTGGGGTCGAACGCCGGCATCGTCATTGATCCGAGCAGCGGAGTTCTCAGTTCGGGTGCCGATCCGCGCGTTGAGGCGTATGCGTGGTCATGGTGAATCCTCGAACCATCGTCACACCCAGAATGGGTCACTGGGGTTTCCAGTAACGGGGCTACCGGCGGGGACGACTTTCCAGCCAATATAATTTCAGTACCTTGTCACTCGCGTTCCGCAACCAGGCTAGAGCGTCTTCATGCGGTGAGGTCAAGACAGGCGCAGAGTCTTGAGCGAGGCGCGGTCGGCTCCGCCGCTCATATTTGGCACAACGATCAATTCGAGTACGGTCACATTTGACAGCTCAACCTGATATTCCTCGGCCTCGCGTTTTGTTTCGGGCGGACTAAAATTCCACTGCTGACGCACAATTTCTCGAAACGAGCTGCCACCATCAGAAGACCAGCGCAAGACGAACTCTTGTGTTCGGGCTGTTTCGTTTTCCTCAAAAACAAGGGATATGAGTTTCAGCGTTTGAGGCTGATCGAAAACGAGTCGAATCGTTTGAGGGCCCGGCGTTTCCGCGCGCCAGCCGGCCGCCTCTATCGAAGCGAAGGCAGACTCGATTGGATAACCCTCGTCTTCCGACGTGACCTCGACCACGGCTGAACGCTCAAGATCGAGCCAGCGCTCACGACCAGATGGAACAGTCTCTGGAGGCGGAGCAGTGATGAGCCGCTTACGCATATATATAGCCAGTTTACCTCTGGTCCGATCCTGGCGTTTATCGATTTGTATGCAGCGACAACGCGGAGGTCCGGCACAAATCCTTCTTTCGCGGTGTGGGGCTCCCAATACCGAACACGTTTTTCATCATGCGTGAATTCAAGGGATGGGGCAAGACACAGCTGCACCCGAGTTCTCGGGGAGGATCGGGGACCTGGGAAGGGTGCCTTCGCGCATCCTGCATATTGATCCTGCGGGATCCCAGCTTTTCATAGAGGTAGTAGTGAGTTCCCTAGCGGCAAACAGTTCGAAGCCACCGAGTACGAATTTGCCAGAACCTAGATGCTTTAGTTACAAGAGCTTGAAAATTTCCACCCGCGGAACCTCCGCTAAAGCGATTCGAGCAGGGTCGACGGCGGTGGGCGAGTTGCTCGAACCGCTATGTGATAGGTTAAAGAACTCGTGGTGGTTCGATGCAAACAGCTGAAAACATACATTCTTGTCGTGCTGACGCTGGCTTCGATTGAACATTGCCTGCCCGGAGGCTTTGATGGAAGTAAACGAACTCGACAAAGATAAAGGTGACAAACCAACTTTCACGCGGCGAGTGATTATTGAGAACGTCAGACCGGAAATTCAAGACGGTCGTTTCCCGATCAAGCGCACGATCGGTGAGCCTGTGGAAGTGACGGCAGACGTCTATGCCGATGGCCACGATATCGTGCACGCCGTTTTGCTGCATCGCCCGCTTTCCCAGCAGGGTTGGAAAGAAGTGCCGATGGAGCCGCTGGTGAACGATCGCTGGCAGGCGAAGTTCATTGCCTCCGCGGAGGGCATACATCTCTACACACTTCAGGGCTGGGTAGATCCGTTCCAGTCCTGGAGTAGGGATTTCTCCAAAAAGTTGGAAGCCGGCCAGGACATCTCCGTGGACCTGCTCACGGGAGTGCACTTGGTTGAAGCGGCTGCAAAGCGTGCGAGCGGGGAAGACGCCCAACGTTTGGCAGCCTGCGCGGGCGAGGCCTCGCGGCTCCGGAAACAAAATTTGAAGGCCGCAGTGGAGAGCCTTTCAAATGTCGAGCTGACGACCTTGATGATGTTGCACGCAGATCGCAGCCAAGCCACGATCTATGGCAAAGAACTAAAGGTGGTTGTTGATCGTGAAAGAGCTCGGTTTAGCGCGTGGTACGAGATGTTCCCGCGATCGTGCGGAGCACGAGGGGGGCAACACGGGACCTTCCGAGATTGTGAGAAAAGACTGGAGTACATCTCTGGCATGGGATTTGATGTTCTCTATCTTCCGCCTATTCATCCTATAGGTCGTGCGCACCGCAAGGGTAAGAACAATACCGAAGAGGCCACTCCCGAGGACGTCGGAAGCCCGTGGGCCATCGGTTCGAAGGAAGGCGGGCATAAAGCGATTCACCCAGAGCTGGGGACTCTCGAAGATTTCCGCCGACTGGTCGCACGCGCGAAGGAATTTGGATTGGAGGTTGCACTGGATATTGCTTTCCAATGCGCGCCGGACCATCCTTATGTATTACAGCACAAGGAATGGTTTCGCGAGCGGCCCGACGGCAGTGTGCAGTATGCCGAAAACCCTCCCAAAAAGTACCAGGATATCTACCCGCTGAATTTCGAAACTGAACACCGTCACGAGCTGTGGAAGGAGTTGAGCAGCGTGGTGCTGTACTGGATCGAACAGGGCATACGTATCTTCCGCGTAGACAACCCTCACACAAAGCCTTTTGATTTCTGGGAGTCGTTGATTGCAGGCGTAAAGGCTAAATATCCCGACGTCCTATTTCTCTCCGAAGCTTTCACCCGCCCGAAAGTGATGCATCGGCTCAGCAAGTTGGGATTCACGCAGTCATATACGTATTTCTCATGGCGGAACACGAAGCGCGAACTGACGGAATATTTTGCCGACCTCACGCAGACCGAAATACGTGAATATTTCCGGCCAAATCTCTGGCCCAACACGCCGGACATACTTACGGACTTCCTCCAGTTCGGCGGGCGTCCGGCTTTCATGATCCGGTTGGTGCTAGCTGCAACTCTGGGCGCAAGTTACGGAATCTACGGTCCCGCATTCGAACTTAGCGAGAACCGGGCGATTCGTCCAGGCAGCGAAGAATATTTAGATTCTGAGAAATATCAGCTCCGGCACTGGGATATTGATAACCCCAGTAGTCTCCGAAGCCTGATTGCGCGCGTGAACCAGATACGTCATGAGAACCCCGCTTTGCATGGCGATTGGAGTTTGCGCTTTCACCCTGTCGACAACGATCAACTGATTGTGTACAGCAAGACGACCGCAGATCGCTCCAACATCATCGTAGTGGTGGTCAACCTCGATCCTCATCACCCTCAGTCTGGCTGGGTCGACTTGCCGGTAGAGGCGTTTCAACTGGATCCGCAGCAACCGTATCAGGTACACGATTTGCTGACCGATGCTCGCTATTTTTGGCGCGGGATACACAATTATGTTGAGCTTAATCCGCAAGTGATGCCGGCCCACATTTTCTGTATTCCGCAGGTTGCTGCGGGCTGAGCGCGATTTTCGATTATTTTCTGTGACGGAAGAACAAAGAAACGTTTTGGAAAAAGGGTTCTCCAAGGACATGGCGAATTCACTTGCGACGAATGAATTGTTGGCGGGCTTTGGAAAGAGTCTGCCGCCGATTCTCCCGGAGTTCCTGGCGCAGCGTCGCTGGTTCGGTGGCAAGGCGAGAGTGATTCAATCGGTCGAAGTATCGGATGTGGTGCTGCTTCTCTCCACTGACCCAGAGGTTTACCTGTTTCTGATTGATATTGAGTACGCAGCCGGGCTTGGAGAAATGTATGCCCTTCCTCTGCGATTAGCGATGGATGAGGAACAATCCCCCCGTGGAGAACCGGCTCCGTCTTTAAGAATTACTTGGGGAAACGGTTCACGGAAGATTGTTTTGTATGACGCACTCTCTAACCAGCCATTCCTAACATTTCTGCTGGAGGCAGTTGCGCGAGGGGACCGCTTTACCGGTGTTCGCGGTGAAGTTCGGGCGGTTCCAGCCGCTGCACTTCGCTCCATTTGGGAGCCGTCACAGGGCCCACTGGCGCCATCTTTGATGAAAGGAGAACAGAGCAACAGCTCTGTCGTCTATGCCAAGCGCTTGATGCTCAAGTTGTTTCGTCGCTTGGAGGAAGGCCTTAATCCCGACCTCGAGATTGGCTCATTTCTGACCGAGAAGACTGAGTTCAGAAATGTGCCCACACTGGCGGGACATCTGGAGTATGTCAGCAACGACGGAAAACGAATCACTCTGGGTATCCTCCAGAGTTACGTTCCAAATTACGGAGATGCCTGGCAGTACACCCTGAAGGAGCTCGCAGCATACTATGAACAGGCTCAATCCGCAGCCGGGATTCACCTCGGAGAAATTCCACATGCACCAATCCTGGCACTCGCTGATTGGGAGGTTCCATCTGATGCAAAGCAAAGGATTGGTTCTTATCTCGAATCCGCCCGGTTGCTCGGCATCAGAACCGCCCAGCTTCATGTTGCTTTGTCCGCGGCCCCAGACCAACCTGCTTTTGAGCCTGAAAACTTTACCGGCGCGCACCAGCGGGAACTGGTGAGATCCACGCTTGATCTCATCACCCGGACATTTCACTCGCTTCGCCAGCAAAGGGAGAGACTGCCACAGGGCGTGCAGGAAGAAGCCAGCAAAGTCCTGAAGCTCGAGGAACGATTGCGCCAGCGCGTCAGTTTGCTTGAAAGATTCAAGATTTCCGCGATGCGTACTCGCATCCACGGCGACTACCATCTGGGGCAAGTCCTTTTCACCGGCGACGACTTTGTCATCATCGATTTCGAGGGAGAGCCCGCCCGGCCTTTGATCGAGAGGCAAAGCAAAAACTCTCCCCTGCAGGACGTTGCCGGAATGCTGCGCTCGTTTCACTATGCGGCCTACGCACCGCTTCTTGCAGAAATCAGTGGCCGAGAGGTTACGCAGGAAGGCCTTAATTCTTTGGAGTTCTGGGCGCAATATTGGCAAACGTGGGTTTCAGCTACTTTCCTGAAAGCGTACCTGGGAACTTCAGGCTCTGCCTCTTCTGTACCTCAAAGCCGTGAAGAACTTGCCGTCCTTTTGGATACCTATGTCATCACCAAGGCCATATATGAGCTCGGATATGAACTCAACAACCGCCCGTGCTGGCTACGGATTCCATTGCAGGGTGTCTCAAAGCTTCTTGAAGCTGCTTAGAGCTGATTTCGGAAAAAGGCTTCGTTTGTCGAACCCTATCCAATGCCCGAAGGCCAAACACGTCGCCCGGCCGTTTGCTATCCGTTAAATTCAGGTATTAACAACGCAGCCGGAAAACTAGCGAACAAGCGCGTTAGGGGAATAGATTCGGTATTGCCGTGCCTCTCAGATTTGACTAGTTCACCAGTGAATAGATTCTCAAATCGAGTCTCGACGGCCGGGAGAAGTTCGATTCTGGTATCTCCCCAGATATCGCGGCTGCCGAGCATATTTAGTTTGCCTCCGAGTAGCTCGGCACAGAGTCGTGGCACCGCAGTTATCAACACTTTGTCGGTTTTTTTCCGCGCAAATGCGAGCACATGTTGCGCCTTCTCACCGGTGACGGGCAAAGGTATGTATTCGCTTTCGCGAAACAACTCTGGCCTCTGGTTGCGCAGGCCAAGTATCTTCCATAACGTGTACAACTTAATCTGACCATCTTCCATATTTTCGGTCAGTTCGCGAGCTCTCTGTGCTGTGAGCTGACGGTTTGACTCGAACCTGTTTTTGAGAAGTTGCAAGATCCGGTGGCGTGCTTTGTAATCCACTGGGCGGCGGTTATCTGGATCTACCAGGCTCAATTCCCAGAGTTCGTTGCCTTGGTAAATATCCGGAACGCCAGGCGCCGTGAGCTTGATCAAGGTTTGCGAGAGGCTGTTCAACATTCCAAAGTAGGCGGTTTTGCGTTGGAATGGCAGGAAGCTGTCCCGAAACTCTTTGGATTCCAGAACAGATTTCACAAAACGCGACACGGCCAATTCGTAGTCCCGATTCGGATTTGCCCAATTCGTGTTCTCCTTCGCCTCTCGAATGGCCTTGCGCATGAACTCGCAAATACGCTCAACAAAATTATCGTCGGCGCCTCTGTTGTCGAGACCGAACGGCCAAGCGCCGATGAGAGTTTGATAAAGCAGATATTCATCGTTTGCAGTCGGAGCTTCGATTCCACCGCAAAGGGTCTTTTTTTCCCAGTTCAGCTTCCGCCAATCGCGCACATGCCGATGCCAGGCAAGCGGCATCTCAGAAAGCACGTTGATGCGCGCGCGCACGTCCTCAGAACGTTTGGAATCATGAGTGCAAGTTGCGACCATTTCTTTTGGCCACGTCTGGGCTACGTGCTCCATCTTGCGGTGAAACTCTTCTGGAGTGATGCCGAAGAGAAGTGGGTCCCCACCAACCTCGTTCAGTGAAATCAGGCGATTGTAGCGGTAGAAGCTGGTGTCTTCCAGCCCTTTCGCCATCAGAGCGCTGGTGTACTGTTGGAATCTCATCGCGAAGTGCTTCACCGAGCGCTGATAGAAATGCGGGCGTCCCTCAAGGTGGCTGGTCAGAAGAATCTCACCAATGAAGTCATACACCGAAGACTCCGCAGCCTTGCTTTTCGCTTTCGCACAGCTCACAGCTTCATTGATGTAGGCGCGATCGCTGGAGGACACATGTTGTTCAGTCACATAGGTCCGGTAGACGGGGAAACACGCAACGATCTCGCTGAGTGCGTCGCGCAGACTCTTGAGAGTGAAGTCGCAGGTGTGGCGGTCGGCAAGCGCAATACGGCTTAAATGATTGGCCATGACATTCAACTCGCTATTGAGCGAGCGATCCATTACCAGCTTCTTGCATTGGTACACCAATTCTTTGAAGTCAGTGTGTTCGCCAATGAATAAGCGATAAATTTGGTCCATTTTTCGTTCCGCGGTCGGATCGACAAACAACCGGTTGACCAGATTCGAGAAGTTGTAGCCAGTTGTGCCGTGAATCGGCCAGTCCTCCGCGAGCTTTTCTTCGGATGTGAGGATTTTCTCTACAACGATGTAGTAGCGGCTTGCGCTGCAACCTTCCCCGGCAGAGGAATCGCCGCTACACTGTAATCGCTCGAAGTACTGCTGTGGATTGTAGAGGCCATCTGGATGGTCTATTCGCAAGCCATCGATCTTTCCTTCTCGCAGCAACCCCAGAACGAACTCGTGGGTCTGCTTGAAAACGTTCTCGTTTTCCTGGCGTAACGCCGCGAGATCGTTCACGTCAAAAAATCTTCGATAATTGATGTCGTCGGCCGCCACTCGCCAGAAGGCGAGGCGATACGCCTGCGCTTTAATGAGCTCGTGAAGAGCATCGAACGAAGCAGGATCGCCGGCATTGCCGTTGATGCGTTCGACGGCCTGTACCAGGAATTGCGCTATCTCAGTGGAACGGGCACATAGCGCCGCCAACCGGCGCTTGTGAATCTCTTTATCACGTAAGCGTTCCGCACGCTTTTGCGGCGCAGCTTCCTCCCGCCCAGGCAAATGATTGAAGGCCGAAATCAAGCTTTGGAGCTCCAGCAAATCTTCGTTTTCTGCACCGAGGCGCTGCTGCAAAGCTTCAAGGCCATAATTGAGGATTCGTGGGTATTCCCGGGGGTTTACTGGAAAGCGGTGCTTGAAATAATGAAGACTGAATTCGCCCTTCTCTTTATCAAACATGAGGCGCATTTCAGCACGATCGAGGATGATACCGTACTGGTCGCCGAGGACGGGAACCAACACTTTGCCCTGCAATTCGTCTTTAAGCGGATACCAGTCAATATCGAAAAACTCCGCATAGGCAGACGCTTCCCCATTCTCCAAAACATCAAGCCACCAGGCATTGTCACTGCCCATGATTCCCATGTGGTTGGGCACGATGTCGAGAATTTGCCCCATGCCATGCTGATGCAAGGCCGCAACGAATTTGTCGTACTCTTCGAGAGTCCCGATTTCCGGATTGATTTGATGGTGGTCAACGATGTCGTATCCATGCATGCTGCCGGGCCGGGCACGCAAATAAGGAGATGCATAGCAATACGAAATGCCGAGCTCAGCGAGATAGGGGACGAGTTCGGAGGCTTGCAAAAACGTGAAATTGCGATTGAATTGCAGGCGGTACGTGGAAAGAGGTATCAGTGGTGGCTTCATGCCTTCAAAAACCACACAGATGAAAGTGGTGGCACTTGCTCCCAAGTTGGTATGTAGCTCGCACCCGTCGTGTAAAGCAACTTCCCGTCTGGTTTGTTTCGAAGAACCGTCGAGTCCTGACCAAGGTTTGTAATTAACTCCAAGCTGCCACCTTTTGCGAGTCCCCAGCGGACATGAACGGCCCTCGAGCCCAGCACATCATACTGCGCCAGTCCGGGTACGATGTTTTGGATTTGCGGCATGATCTTTTCACGTCTGCATGTCAGCACTTCTCTGTAAAACTGCAGCCACTCGCAATGGTGTTGCTGCTCGAAAGAAACCCAGTCCAGTTTCGAAGCAAGAAATGTTCCCGGATCATTGGGGTCGGGTATTCGGGCTTGCGCCTCCGGAGAACGAAATTGTTTGAAACGCGCGAATTCAGCGCGCCGTCCATCCCTCACTTTATCCGCCAGTTCGGAAGCGAAATCGCAGAAAAACAAGAATGGCGTCTCCGCTCCAAACTCCTCTCCCATAAACAATAAAGGAGGAGAGGGTGCAAGCAGTAGAATCGCCATCGCGGCCCTCACTGCTGCAGGATTACTCAAACTTACGATTCTCTCTCCTAGAGCACGGTTTCCGATTTGATCGTGGTTCTGCAAGAAGGAAACAAAGCACGTCGCCGGGAGTTCGCGGCTCGGCTCCCCGCGCGATGCGCCGTCACGAAAAGCTGATGGTTCTCCCTGGTAAGCATAACCTTCGCCAAGACAGCGCCCCAAGCTTTGCGCAGGATTATCGGTGTAATCGGAGTAATAGCCGTCCGTTTCTCCCGTGAGCAGCACGTGAAGAACGTGGTGGATGTCATCGTTCCACTGGGCCGTGTACCAGAATGGATTGTCCTCGGCATCTCGGCGTAAATAACGCACCGCGTTATCATCATTCTCGAGAATGAGATGGATGTGGCGTTCATTCGCGAATTTACTACGAATTGTTTCCGCTAATTCAGCGAGAATGTGCGGACGCGAGTCGTCGGCAATCGCGTGGACTGCGTCAAAACGCAGACCATCAAAATGGTATTCCTCCAACCAATAAAGCGAGTTGTGGATGAAATAGTCCCGCACTATTCGGTTATCTGGATCGTCGAAATTGATGGCTTGTCCCCACGGAGTACGATGGCGATTGGTAAAAAACTGCGGTGCGTATAGCCAGAGGTAATTCCCATCAGGACCAAAATGGTTGTAAACCACATCAAGGAATACCATTAAGTTCTTCGCGTGCGCGGCATCAATGAAGTGCTTCAAATCTTCCGGGCGGCCATAACATCGCGGGGGAGCGTAGGGCAGGACGCCATCGTAACCCCAGTTGCGCTCGCCGGGAAAACTGGAGAGAGGCATCAGCTCAACCGCAGTAATGCCCAGCTCAGACAAGTAGTCAAGTTTTGCTTCAGCCCCGGCGAAAGTCCCTTCGCGAGAGAATGTCCCAACGTGTAGCTCGTAGATCACCGCTTCTTCCCAGGGCCTTCCATTCCATTCTGTATCTCGCCATTCGTAAGCAAGGGGATCGACTATCTCGCTTGCACCGTGCACAGTTGAAGTCTGGAAGCGAGATGCAGGATCAGGAACACTGTGCTGGTTGTCAATCTTGAACTGATATTGAGTACCGGCACGAGATTCTGTTACCACTTCGAACCAGCCGTCCTGGAGTGCGGACATGGGAAAGTCGCGTTCCAACTCGGAGAGGCGTACGGCGATTGAAGCAGCTTTCGGTGCCCAAAGCCGGAAGCGAACAGTACCATCCTGACGGCATTCTGCCCCAAAAGGCATTTCGTGCTTACGTTTCATGCGGCCGGGTTGCGCCTCCGGTCAGCCCCGCGCACCCGGTCAGAGGCGCGTTCGACCAGCAGCGCCAGAGATCGCGCCTGCAGTGGGTAGGAAGCGCTACCGGAAAAGAACCTGTTCGCGTCGCCGGATATTTGACATGAGGTATCAATCAAGGCGATCCAGCCGGCGCCCAACGGTGGTGCCGGCAACGCGAAGGGGATTTCCTCAAAATGCGCATTCATCAGCAGCAGAAAGTTTTCGTCTTGAACGCGCTGGCCACGCTCGTTCACCTCATCGATGGCGGCGCCCGAAAGTGCGACCCCAAGGCAGCGTGCGAAGTCCTGGTTCCACTCTTCGTCTGTCATTTCTCCGCCGTCAGGGCGGAGCCAAACGATGTCCTTAATCTCCGCGCCTTTTATTTTTCTGCCCTGGAAGAATTTGCGACGCCGGAACACCGGGTGCTCCTTGTGCAACGCGATCAGCTGCCGAACGAAACCGAAGGTATCACGGTCCATGTGCTCCGGAGTCCAATCGACCCAGCTGATTTCGTTGTCCTGGCAATAGGCATTGTTGTTCCCGCCCTGAGTGCGCCCGATCTCGTCTCCGGCGAGCAGCATGGGAACGCCTTGCGAAAGCAAGATTGTTGCCATGAAGTTCTGCTTTTGTCGTGCCCGAAGCTGATTCACCTCGGGATCATCGGTCGGGCCTTCAGCGCCGCAATTCCAGCTCCGGTTGTTGTCGGTGCCGTCGCGATTCTCCTCGCCGTTGGCTTCGTTGTGCTTGGAGTTGTAGCTCACGAGATCGTGAAGGGTGAAACCATCATGCGCGGTAACAAAATTGATGCTGGCGTAAGGCTTGCGTCCGCTTCGGGCGTACAGGTCGCTCGAGCCAGTGATGCGGTAAGCGAGTTCGCCGATCAGACCGCCGTCGCCCTTCCAATAAGAGCGAACAACGTCACGATACTTGTCATTCCATTCCGCCCAGCCAACGGGGAATTTGCCGACCTGATATCCACCTTCTCCAAGGTCCCAGGGCTCGGCGATGAGCTTTACCTGAGAAAGGATCGGGTCCTGATGAATGATGTCGAGAAATGCGCCAAGGCGATCGACTTCGTGCAACTCGCGTGCGAGGGTCGCTGCCAGATCAAAGCGGAAGCCGTCAACGTGCATTTCCAAGACCCAGTAACGCAGGCTATCCATTATTAGCTGTAATACGCGAGGATGACGCATGTTTAGTGTGTTGCCGGTGCCCGTGTAGTCCATGTAATAACGTGGATCATCTGGGAACAAACGGTAATAGGCGGGATTATCGATTCCGCGAAACGACAACGTCGGACCTAAATGATTTCCTTCGGCTGTGTGGTTGTAAACCACATCCAGAATGACCTCGATTTCCGCCGAATGCAGAGTTTTTACCATAGTCTTGAAATCATTGATGCTGTTGGTCGCGCAGTAGCGAGGTTCGGGAGCAAAGAAGCCGATAGAGTTGTATCCCCAGTAATTGCGCAGTCCGCGCTCAATCAAATTGCGGTCGTCGACAAATGTGTGCACCGGCATCAGTTCAACTGCGGTGATTCCGAGTTGGGTGAGGTGATCAATCACCGGCGCGGTCGCGAGAGCAGCGTAGGTCCCGCGCAATCCAGCCGGGACCTCAGGATGTCGAATCGTAAAACCTTTGACGTGCAGTTCGTAAATGATGGTGCGGTGCCAGGGCGTATGCGGCGGGTGATCTGCTCCCCACGTGAACGCAGGATCGACGACCACGCCTTTGAGCATGCCAGGAGCACTGTCACGGCGGTCAAACGAGAGGTCCTCATTCCGATGCCCGATTCTGTACCCGAAATGTGAGTCGTGCCACTTCAGTCCGTTTTGAATCTGCTTGGCATAGGGGTCGAGTAAGAGCTTGTTGCGATTAAACCTAAGGCCTTTGGTTGGTTCGTAAGGGCCGTGCACACGGTATCCGTAAAGCAGGCCGGGACGGGCTTCGGGCAGGTAACAGTGCCAGACCTGATCGGTCTGCTCGCGCACCAGAATGCGGTGAATTTCACGGCGCCCGAATTGATCGAATAGGCAGAGCTCAACCTTCTCGGCGGACTCGGAGAATAGGGCGAAGTTTACGCCTTCTCCGTCCCAGGTGGCTCCCAGCGGGTACGGTCGTCCCGGCCAGATAATTGGCTCGGTTTGCCTGGTCAATAGATGGCCTCAAGAAATGTGAGTTGCTCGCGGGAATCAGTCTACATGGCCAGCCACGTCAACGCTGTCGTAGCTCACGAGACGCAGGCGGAAATAAGCTATTTGGCGGCCGCCATTAGTGTCTCTTGGTATCGCTCTTTGTATGCATACAACACCGCGATTAAAGGCGCGGCGACGAGCACTCCCCAAAAAGGCCAGAGCATTCCGAGCACAATAGGCGCGAGAATCGATGCCCAGATGGCTCGCCGTTTCCTCATGATGTATTGCTGAGAGCACCATCTGGGTGTACTGATTCTCTGTCCCGGAATTATGAATTCCGGAATTCCAAGTCCAACGCTAAGCACACCGCGGCACGAAGGCCGCGCACGCAAACAGCCGGGGCCGGTACCGCTACGCTACGGTCTTCCCTGCGCGAATTGCCGGCTGTACTTCGCGGCAGAGCTGACCGCGTGTCCGATGTGCAATTGCGGCGACCGTCTTTAGCCGGTGAACGCTCTTGTCAGTCCCGCACCGATGCTGTAGAGGTCCGCATTCCAACGATCCGGACTGAGCCAACCTCGCTTCGACAGCAGCGAGTAAACCAATGGCAATTCGATTTCCGCCTCTTCACGCATGACCTGATCTGGCTCCGGCGACATCATCCGGCGCTGCGGTCCGAGACAGTCAACGTCTCCAATATCGACGAATACAACCGAATCATTGCTTTCCATCGCTGGGAACCCGGTCTGGGACGAGATATCGTGGTGGTCGTTAGTCTTCGGGAACTGAGTTTCGAGAACCGCAGTTACAACTTGGGCTTCCCGCTGACGGGCAACTGGTACGAAGTCTTTAACAGCGACGTATACGACTTTTTCCCCAATTCTTCGACCCGGGGGAACGGAGGCCAAATCTCGGCGGATGGGCCGATGCTGCATGGTCTGCCGTGCTCGGCCGGAATCACTATTCCTGCGAGTGGTGTGCTGGTTTTTGCGCGAGATAAGGGTGATTGATACAAACAAGGCGCCTGCGAAAACAAAGCCCCCAGCAATGGAAGTTGGTGCGATTCGTTGCAACACGTCCGAGCGTTGCCTTCAATGGCCGTCAGGAATACACTTATGGCTGTGAGAGTTGCGGCTAAAGTCCGTGCTTCGACCCTGGCGTTGCTGCTAGCTGCACTGCCGGTGATTGCGTGCACCATACCTGGTGCCGCTATGACGGCAGCGGAGCGCGATTGCTGTAAGCGTATGGCTGAGCAGTGTGGGCAGCCCGGAATGGCCGGCTCGCATGGATGCTGCCAGACACAGGTTTCACCAAGCGACTTCCACGTCCTGAAAGTGTCTTCTTCTCAGCTCGATCATTCTTTGGTTGATTTTCATGCACAGCCTGTCGAGTTACCGACGATTACCGACTCGCAGTTGATATTCACGGCAAACATAGCTTCCCCCACTCCTAGTCCGCCTGGGCTAGCGTATTCGGCTACAAGCGTCTTAAGAATCTGATCCTCTTTTCCTCCTAACTGCTAACGCACTCGTGCGTCTGCACGTTCGTGCGCTCACAAACTCGTATTTGTGTTGCGGAGGAAAGATGCAATCCATTGGCTTGTCCCGAAGTTTCTTCGGGTGCACTCGTATTTCGTTCATTACTGCGGCATTGTTTGTTGGAACGATCGCCTTTGGCGGCGATGCCGGCGCTCAAGAGACGGAGAGTCCGACGTGGCCGACTTCTGAATCTCCCACTGTGGCCGAACAACATGGGGGAGCACCAACTTCTCTGCGTGAGCTGATGCAAGAGGCGGAGCAGAAGAATCCCCAAATTGCAGCCTCGTTTCACGGCTGGCAGGCGTCACGAAATGTTCCTAAGCAGGCCTCGGCTCTTCCCGAGACGCAACTCTCGGTGCAGCAGTTCAGTGTGGGTAGCCCACGGCTTTTCGCAGGCTACAGCAACAGTGATTTCGCCTACATCGGGTTCGGCGCGTCGCAGGACATCCCCTACCCGGGCAAACGGCAGTTGCGCGCCCGCATTGCCGAACACGAATCGGACTCCATGGAAGCGCAGACCGATTCAATCCGCAGAACCGTAGTCGGAAACCTGAAGATGGTCTATTTCCGTCTGGCCTACATTCAGCAAACCCTCGGTGTTCTGCAGAGGAGTGACCAATTATTGAATCAGGTACAGCAGGCGACTGAGGGACGTTATCGCGTGGGCCAAGGCAACCAGCAAGATGTGCTGAAAGCTCAGTTACAGCACACAAAGATTCTTCAAGAGATTGCACACCACCATCAGGAAGAAGGACTGCTGGAAGCTCAGATTAAACAGCTCCTGGGGCGTGCTCAGGAGTCTGCGGACATCGTGGCCGAGACCCTCACGGCGCGAGTTCTTCCGTACACCGCAGCGGACCTGCTGCAGAAAGTGCGGGAGCAAAATCCAGATGTGCGCGCGAAAGCGGCTTCCATTCGGCAGCAGGAAACGCGGGTGGAACTGGCGCACAAAAACTTCCGACCAGACTTTAACGTCCAATACACCTACGAACATACGGCGAGCGAGTTCCGCGATTACTACATGGCCAGCTTTGGTATCCGGCTGCCCAATCGCGGACGCCAGAAAGCCGAGTTGGCTGAGGTGCTTGAGAACCAGGAGCGTGCCCAGCGAGAAATGGACTCTGAATCCCAGCGCGTGCTCTCGGAGGTGCAGCAGCAATACGTGCGCGCAAAGACTTCGGAAGAGCGGTTAAAAATCTACAGCGACGGCCTAGTCCCGCAATCGGAAGCTACCTTTCGCGCCTCTCTTTCGGCCTACCAATCGAACCGGCAGGATTTTCAGAGCCTGCTTTCGGGGTTCCTCGATGTGTTGAACCTCGATCTGGAATATCGCAGTGAACTGGTGGAGCACGAATCGGCGCTGGCTGAACTGGAACGCCTTACGGGGGTGGATGTGCCATGAGCGAGCGCAACTTCAGTACGAATGCAGCCGAGGAATCAAAGATGCTCCATCAAGAACATGACAATTATCGTCGGGCGTTCGGGATTGCACTGAGCGCTGTCGTTATTCTTGCGGTTGCAGCATCGGTCTTAGGGTGGCGTTTAAGCCGTGTCGGAACTGCATCGCAGCCTGGCGCTGCATCCGCCAGCGGGACGGTGGAAGCGATGCAGCCTTCATCCGCAAACGGCTCAGGTTCCGAGCAAGGACGGGCAGGGGAAGCGCAGATGAGTAGCATCCAGGAGACCCCGCTTGCCCCGATTCAGCTCACCCCGCAGCGCATGCAGAGCATCGGCATTGTGCTGGGGAAGGTTGAATCGAAGCCAATCAATTCGGAGCTGCGTTTCTACGGCAATGTACAAGTCGATGAGCGGCGGCAGGCCTACGTGCAGACGCGATTCGCCGGATGGATTCGCAAAGTTTACGCCGACGCTACCGGTAACTTCATTGGCAAAGGTCAGCCGTTATTCACCATTTACAGCCCCGACCTGGTGTCGACCGAGCAGGAATATTTGCTGGCGAAGAAAAACGCAGAGTCCTTGCAGCAAAGCAAAGTGAGCGGAGTGGCTTCGGGCGCTTCTTCGCTCTTCGGCGCTGCCAAAGAACGGCTGCTGCAATGGGAAGTGTCTCCCGCTGAAATCGAGAAGCTCGATCAGACGGGCAAGGTCATCAGCGATCTCACCATCCATTCTCCGGTCTCGGGCTACATTACGCAGAAAAATGCGCTGCCCAATATGTACGTGCAGCCCGAAACCATGCTGTACACCGTGGCTGACCTTTCTGATGTTTGGGTGCTCGCCCAGGTATTCCAAAGCGACACAGGGAAAATCAAACCGGGTGATCGCGCGGAGATCACAGTCGATGCGTATCCGGGCCGAATCTTCAACGGCCGCCTGGACTATATCCTCCCTCAGCTCGACACGAACACGCGCACGCTTCCGGTGCGGCTGGTGTTTCCGAATCCCGGAGTCAAGTTGAGGCCAGGGATGTACGTGAATGTTCGGGTGAAGACGCCGCTGGGTCGCCAACTTGTGGTTCCAGCCGGCGCAGTCTTTCATTCCGGAACGAAGAATTTGGTATTCGTCTATGGCGGCGAAGGCAACATTGAGCCACGCGAGGTCGAACTCGGGCCTCAGGTGGGCGATCAGACCGTGGTTGCGAAAGGCCTCAAGGCCGAAGAAGAAATTGTCACATCGGCAAACTTCCTGATCGATTCCGAAGCGCAGTTGCAGGCGGGTGCTGGCGCGTTCGTGCCGCCGCCTCCCGGTGCTGGTCAGTCGGCTTCCATGAATGCCCCGGCACAACAGCAAGCCAATGTGGAACTGACGACCGATCCTGGGCCTCCACACAAGGGCAGCAACATAGTTCGCGTGAAGCTGACTGGACAAGACGGGAAACCAATCGCCGGAGCAAACGTAACCACGACCTTCTACATGGCCACAATGCCGGCGATGGGAATGGCCGCTATGAAGACCGTGATCAATGCCACGGACAAAGGCGGCGGGCTGTATGAAGGCAAAGGAGATCTCGGTTCGGGCGGCACCTGGCAGGTCACGATCCGGGCACAACAAAACGGGCAGACGATCGCCAACAAACAGTTCACGCTCAATGCCACGGGAGGTATGTAATCGTGATCTCCCGAATCATCGAGTGGTGTGCGCACAATCGCTTCCTGGTCTTCACCGGGGTGCTTCTGCTTACGCTGGCTGGGATCTGGTCCATGGGGCATATTCCGCTCGACGCCCTGCCGGACATTTCAGACGTGCAGGTGATCATTCATACCAACTGGGAGGGCGAGCCCCCCAGCATCATCGAAGATCAAGTCACTTACCCGATCGTGACTGCTTTGCTGGCTGCCCCACGGGTGAAAGCGGTACGTGCACAGACCATGTTCAATGACTCGTACGTCTTCGTGGTCTTCGAAGACGGAACCGATATTTATTGGGCCCGGTCTCGGGTTGTGGAGTATCTGCAGACGATTGCCGGCCGGCTTCCCGCAAATGTACATCCCGCCATCGGGCCCGACGCGACCGGCGCCGGTTGGGTCTATGAGTATGTGCTCGTCGATCATAGCCACAAGCAGAGCCTGGCCGATCTGCGAAGTATTCAGGACTGGCATTTGCGCTATCAGCTGGCAACCGTTCCTGGTGTAGCCGAAGTGGCGAGCATCGGCGGGTTCGTGCGCCAGTACCAAGTCAATCTCGATCCCAATAAGTTGCTCGCATACGGTATTCCGCTTTCCACCGTCATTGAGCGAGTGAAGTCGAGCACGAATGAGGTCGGGGGCCGCGTTTTGGAGTTGAGCGGCACGCGTTACATGGTTCGCGGGTTGGGCTACCTCAAATCCCTGGATGATCTGGCGAACGTGCCGGTCATGGCCAAGAACGGAACGCCCGTACTGATCAAGGATCTGGGTTCGGTTTCCTTCGGCCCGGACATCCGTGAAGGCGTTGCGGAGTGGAACGGCGAAGGCGAGACCGTAGGCGGCATTGTCGTCATGCGCTACGGGCTAAATGCTCTCAACGTGATCAATGGTGTCAAGAAGAAGCTGGCTGAGATCCGAGGATCACTGCCGCCAGGAGTCGAGGTCGTCTCCGGTTATGACCGCGGGGGATTGATCAGCGAATCAATCAACACTTTGAAGCATAGCCTGATCGAGGAAGCGATCATCGTTTCTCTGGTCATTATCGTGTTCCTGTTTCACTTCCGTTCAGCGCTGATTCCCATTCTCACATTACCCATCGCGCTCGTGATCTCGTTTATCCCGATGTACTACCTGAATGTCAGCTCCAACATCATGTCGCTGGGCGGACTGGCATTGGCCATTGGTGTTTTGGTCGATGCCGCCATCGTCATGGTCGAAAACGGATACCGGCATCTTTCCGAGCGCTCGGTATCAGGTGGAGAAGCATTCGGGGAGATCAATGACTCGAATGGACCAGTGCTCCACAAAGAGATAGGCGCGAGCGCAGGCAAACCCACGAAGAAAGCGGTTGAACGAGAGCGAGTGCGTATTCTCATCGACGCCGCCAAGCAAGTTGGCCCGGCGCTATTCTTTTCTCTCCTTATTATTGTGGTGTCGTTCCTTCCGGTGTTCCTGCTGGAAGCGCAGGAGGGACGCATGTTCCGTCCCTTGGCCTGGACGAAGACTCTCGCCGTAGGCTTCTCGTCCTTGCTGGCAATCACCCTGGTTCCCATCCTCATGGTCATTTTCATTCGAGGAAAGCTGCGTCCTGAATCGGAAAACCTAGTGTCGCGGTTTACACAGGCACTCTATCTACCAGTCCTCCGGCTTTGCCTGAAATACCGCAAGACCACTTTGTTGCTGAATCTGGCATTCCTGCTGGTCACGTTTCCTTTGATGTTCGAGCTGGGCAGTCAATTCATGCCATCGTTATTTGAAGGTTCTTCGCTGTACATGCCCACTGCACTTCCCGGTATTTCGATTACGCAAGCTTCGCAGCTCCTGCAGGAGCAGGACCGTATTCTCCGGTCCTTTCCAGAAGTTAAGACCGTATTCGGTGCGGTCGGCCGATCCGACAGCGCCACTGACAATGCTCCGCTCGATATGTACGACACGACCGTGATGCTCAAACCCCGAGAGCAATGGCGGCCGGGGATGACATACGAAAAACTTATTCGCGAGATGGACGGGAAGCTCCAGTTTCCGGGCCTGACCAACACCTGGACCATGCCTGTGCAAAACCGTCTGGATATGGCTTTGACCGGGATCAAGACACCGGTCGGAATGAAGCTTCAGGGCACGAACCTCGAACAGATCCAGCACCTCGGGGCGCAAGTGCAGCAAATTCTCTCAGGGTTGCCGCAGGTGCGTTCCGTTTTCGCCGAGCGAGTTTCACAGGGCTTCTACATCAATGTGGAGGTCAATCGTCCCGAAGCGGCGAAATACGGTTTGACCATCGCCGACGTACAACAGGCGGTGGAATCTGGGATTGGAGGTATGAACGTTGCTGAGAACATCGAAGGGCGCCAGCGTTATCCAATCAATGTCCGCTACCAGCGTGATTTCCGCGACAACGTCGAAGAGCTTAGCCGGGTATTGATTGCCACACCCTCCGGCGCACAGATACCGATTTCTGAAGTGGCCAAGATTTCATTCTCGCGCGGTCCGGCAATGATCCGCGACGAAGACGGCCAACTCACGGGGTATGTCTATATCGATCTCACCACCACCGACTACGGCGGCTTCGTAAACCAGGCCAGCGACTTGCTTCACCAGAAGCTGCAACTGCCTGCGGGCTACACGTATCAGTGGTCCGGCGAATATGAATTCCAGCTTCGCGCAAAAGCGCGGCTGAAGCTCATTTTGCCGGTGGTGTTCTTCGTGATCTTCCTGCTTCTGTACATGGTTTTCCACTCCCTGACCGAGGCCATGGTCCTGATCTTTCCCACGTTCTATGCGATGACCGGTGGGCTGATCTTGCAGTGGCTGCTTGGCTACAACTTCAGCGTGGCTGTGTGGGTCGGCTATATCGCGCTGTTTGGTATCGCGGTGGAGACGGGCGTCGTTATGGTCGTTTATCTGCACGAATCGCTCGATAAGCGCATTGCTTCAGGGCGCCCGCTTACAGATGCGGACATTCACGAGGCCGCCATTGAGGGGGCTGTACAACGGCTCCGGCCGAAGCTCATGACAGTGAGCGCCGTTCTCGCCAGCCTGATTCCGATCCTCTGGGCGAGTGGCATCGGCTCTGACGTGATGAAGCCGATTGCCGCTCCCATGGTCGGCGGAATGATTACGTCAACCATTCACGTACTGATTTTAGTTCCGGTTTTCTTCGTGCTGATGAAGAAACGAGCTCTGCGACGTGGCACTCTACGGCCGGAACCGACCGATTAAGGAACTAAAGGAAACATCAGATGCGGATGTAACGGATCAATGATTGTGAGCAGAACAAACTTAAACCAAACCAAGGAAAGAGATACTGATGAAAAACGCAAAGCTAGTTGTGAACACGATTGTAGTCCTCGCATTCTCCACAATCCTGATGGCGGCTCAAATGCAAATGCCGAATTCTGCCAGTACAGTGGAGAAATCCACAACACCGAAAACACTAACGGGAATCGTGAGTGATTCCATGTGCGGCGCTCACCATATGGAGAAGGACAAGAGCCCTGCTGAGTGCACTCGGATGTGCGTGAAGCAGGGGATGAAGTACGCTTTGGTCGTCGGGAGCAAGGTTTATACGCTGGAAGGGCACGAGGCTGAACTGGACAAAGTTGCCGGGACGAAGTCCACGTTGAAAGGCAAAATCTCCGGTGAAACCGTAGCTGTCGAATCAGTTGAGTCTGCAACGAAGGTGAAATGAAACGCATCCGCTTCGCGTACTGAAGTCAGTTGCAGGCGGGGCAAGGCTCGCCTTTCAGAGCTTCACGCCCCTCTCGCACAATAATGGGCACCATCGCCAACGCGGCAATCGGGTCCGCCCACCACCATTCCGCGACCGCGTTCAACACTAGGCCGCCGAGCAGAATTGCGGAGAGGTAGGCGCAGATTGAGGTCTGCCGCGAATCGGCGTGCATGGCTGCGCTGTTTAATTCGGATGCCGTTCTGCGTTTCGCTCTGGCGAGAACTGGCATAACGATCAGGGATAGCACCGAGAGCCCAATGCCGATGAAGCTACGCTGTGGTTGTTCCCTCGTAACCAAGGTCTTGATTGCGTCGAATGTCACGTAGGCAGCGAGCAGAAGCAAACTGACGCCGACCAGTTTGAGCGCCCTTTCCTCGGCGCTCTCGACGTTCTTGCCAGTCTGCTCCGCGCGTAAACGCCACAACAGGACTGCTCCTGAACCGCTTTCGATTGCAGAGTCCACACCGAAGCCAATGAGCGCAACGCTTCCAGCCAGGAGGCCGCTCAGGACTGCAACTATGCCTTCGAAAACATTCCAGCCAACGGTTACATATTCGAGACGCATTCCGCGAGTAACGGTCTGCCGACGTTGAATTGCGTCCGCTATCATAGGTTCATGCTAGCAGGAAGCTTAGGTGGGCTTTCGTTCAATCGACCCCCAACAGATGCCTTCATTGGGATGCAGCTCCCAGCAGGATTTGCCCGGCACCTGTTGTGCCGTTGGCTGGTGCCTGACTTTCGATCATCACCCAAGAACGTTTTACCCGCACGACGAGGCTAAAAAGTCAGAGCAATATGATTGACCTTTGTTTGCGTTTTCCCTGTCCGCGGAGCCTAAGACTCCGCAGACAGGGACATCGGTAGTTCAGGCCGGCAACTGGTTCAGGAATTCGCCCAGCTTGGCCGTGGCCTTGAATTGAGGGATCGGGTCCAGTTTCTTGAAGACGCTGGTGAAGGCGTTCGACAAACTCCACATCGTGCGTCCCGAGAATTCCTCGTATTGCGGCTCAAAATACAGCCGGGGACCTCGGGCAGCAGACTCCTGGGCGCGTCCAACTTGCCATCGACGAATGCGGCATAGAAGATCAGCTTTGCCCGTTCGTCAGTGATCTGCGCCTGCCGCCAGTGTTCGACCTGGCGCTGCATGGGCTCGAAGTTCCTCTGGATCCTGTCCACTCCGACGGCAAGAGTGTCAATCAGATTGAAGCTCTTGCTGTGTTTGGCCAGGACCGGAGTGAACACGCCTGGGACAATGCTTCCGAATTGACGTGGTCCCACACCATTCGGGTTCCAGTTATCCCGTCTGACGCATCTGCGACCAGCATATGCATTGTCCACCGAAGCTGGGGCCCGAAAATCCCGCGCTTGATAAGCGCAGCGCTAAGACCGTTGGCGCTTCGCCGGCTGGTTTATTTCTCTACGTGGAGAACGTGGACAAAGTGGTAGCCAAGGCTGTGAGTCTCGCAGCAACAGCCCAAAGCCAAGTAATGGACATGTTTTGGGGCGATCGTTGCGGGACGGTAGTGGACCCAGAGGGGTACACTTGGATTGTGGGCACGCACAAGGCTGAACCCACATCGCAGGAAATGAAAAAGAAAATGATGGAGCAGATGCGTCAGCAGCCGGCCGGTGCCGCAACCGCGGCTTGAGCGGGCACGCTTCTCCTACTCCCTGCAGTTCGACACCAGCGCGGGCATGATGGACAAAGTGTTCTATATGGACGGCCTTAAAGTGTTCGTGGACGCCACCTCGATCATGTACCTGAACGGCTGCCGCGTGGATTACGTCGAGACGCTGGAGGGTGCCGGTTTCAAGTTCGAGAACCCGAACGTGAAGAGCACCTGCGGCTGCGGGTCGTCGTTCAACGTCTAATCAGATTAGCGCGAAAACTACGGAAGCCTCGTCGCAGGACGAGGCTTTTTCTTTTGCTTGCGCTTTTTTCATTGGCCGCTGGATCTTCGACGGAAGGGGAGACGCGATTGTCAGGCACCATAAAAGCGGGCACCATCATGATGAAGGCGGGCACCATCATTCCCCAATCCTTGCGAGTAGAAACGGAACTATATTCACAGGGCTGGGAAATCATCAAGAATTCCGACGCCGAGGCGGTTGATCGAGACATCCGACGAGCTGACTGGAACTTCTTTTTTCTGGCTGCCAGCATTCAGGCGACCGCCTTGGGTTGTTGGGGAGAGAGAACCATACGGAGAGCAATCGAGCGAGTGCTGGCGAAAGCGGAACCGTCGAGACTTAATTGCTTGGAGATAACGGAAGTCTCCGCTAAACAATTCCTGGGCTTTCCCTACGTGCACGTCTCGGCGCACTCACGGCATATCCAGAAGAGTCCATTTCTACAAGAGCTTGCCGAACGGGCCGAGCCGTAGTGGAGGCCGACTGGGCTACTGCCCGAACCCCTTCGTGTCGTGGCGAATAATCTGTTTGGAAGGCAATGCAGCGATATGATTACCTCAACAATGCCAGGTCTTCTTTCTGTTCGATATCCGGCTTTAACGATACGGTCTAGGCCGACGAATTCTATTTTGTCGTAGACTACGTGCTCCCGTGCAGGTGCTAGTCTGGCGTGGTAACCGATGAAGAACCGCGACATCCAGGCGGCTTGGAAGTATCACGAGGCCACGAAGCACTCCTACTGGAGTATCCGTAACAATCCTCACTTCCTGGACTGGGCAAATCGGCCACTGCCTTTCAAAATCTATCCGAAAATAGAGCCGTTTTCGCTGCCGCGGGACGTGCCGCAAACCGGGGTGGCCGCGCTCTCCGCGATCTCAGAGCCCGTTTTCTGGGCGGGCGGCGATTCCCTCCCTGGCCTCCAGGATCTGGCGCGCATCCTCTACTTCGCGGCGGGAATTACCAAACAGCGCAAATATCCAGGTGGAGAAGCCTTCTTTCGCGCTGCAGCCTGCACCGGAGCTCTCTACGAGATCGAGCTGTACGTCGTGACTGGCGATCTCAAGGGCCTGGATGCCGGCGTGTATCACTTCAATCCAGCGGATGTATCGCTCCGGCTTCTGCGAAAAGGTGATTTTCGCGGAAACTTGGCTCAGGCGACGGTGATGGAACCCGCGGTAGCTCGTGCGCCCGCCACGATCCTCTGCACCGGGATCTACTGGCGGAACGCCTGGAAGTACCAGGCGCGCGCGTATCGCCATTTCGGTTGGGATGGCGGCACCCTTCTGGCGAATATGCTGGCCGTTTCTGCGGCTTCGGGACTGCCGGCCGAGATCGTGCTCGGGTTCGTGGACGCCGAGGTGAACCGCCTGCTTGATCTCGATACCCGGCGTGAGGTTTCCTTGTGCCTGGTACCGATCGGGCGCACATCGGAGAGTTCGCGGCCACCTGTGAGAGAGGTTCCAGCGCTCGGTCTGGAGACGATCCCGCTTTCGGAGCACGAGGTCGAGTATCCCGCCATGCTTGAGATGCACGACGCGTCTTCGCTTGAGTCGAACGAGGAAGTAGCCCAATGGCGCGGGAAACAGATCCTTCCATCTTCCGCTTCGGCAGGCGACGGAGTTCCCCTCCAGCAACTGCCGGAAGAAGAACAACCGAAGGACACGATCGAACAGGTGATCCTGCGCTGCGGCTCTACCCGAACCTTCGATCAGGGGGCATCCATTACATTGGCACAACTCTCAACCATTTTCGACTGTGCCACGCGAGGTCTTCCGGCTGACCTCCTTGAGCCTCCCGGCGCGCAGCTCAACGACCTTTACCTGATCGTGCATTCGGTGCGGGGGCTGAAGCCGGGCGCTTACTTTTTTCGGCGGGAGCTGAAAACTCTGGAGCTTTTGAAGGCAGGGGAATTCCGCGCCGAGGCCCGCCATCTTGGACTGGAGCAAGAGCTGCCGGCGGACGCCTGCGTGGACATCTTCTTCCTCGCCGATCTAAACCGAATTCTGGAGCAATGCGGCAACCGCGGCTACCGGGCTGTCCAGCTGGAGGCGGGCGCCATCGGCGGCAAGATGTACCTGGCTGCGTATGCCCAGCGCATGGGTGCGACCGGGCTGACCTTCTTCGATGACGACGTGACTAACTTCTTTTCGCCGCACGCGAAAGACAAGAGTGCCGTCTTCCTGCTCGCGATTGGCAGGCCGCTGAAACGCAAACCACAGTAGGACCGCTTGGATTTATCCTCCAAGTTCCGCCAAACTTCAGGCCCCGGCCGGCGCCGGGGTGGTCCTTGGTCGCAATGTCGCGAAGTACGACCTCAGGCACGCGTTTCAACCGCTCAACTGATGAGATTTATGGGCGGCTGTGAGTAAACTGAAACCTTCTTGCGGCTATTTCTCATTCCGGGGGTTCATCATGGCAGAGGAGGTCCGGGACTCACTGAATCCGATGCGCTCACCGCCTTGGAAAAATGGGTTGAGAGGGGACCGCCACCGAAGCTGATCGCCTGCCATCGGGACAAGGGCGTCATTGAGCGCTGCCGACCTGTCTTCCCTTACCCCGATGTTGGCTCGTTATTCCGGCAAACGCGATCCGAAGGAGGCCGAAAGTTTCGTGCCCTGCGACTCCTCCCGGCAGTAAGTTCTTCTTGCGGTTCGCGTTCGATGCGTTTACATTCCGG
Organism: Acidobacteriaceae bacterium; assembly: GCA_025462925.1. Taxonomy (GTDB): domain Bacteria; phylum Acidobacteriota; class Terriglobia; order Terriglobales; family Acidobacteriaceae; genus JAICLA01. The sequence continues at coordinate 1,425 of JAOAPL010000393.1, read as the reverse complement.
GCGGATTGTCGGCCACTCGGAAACTGAGCCGAAATCGTTACGTTTTGGAGTACACTCCACCCAATAATCCCAGCGCGGGCAAGTCTTGTCGTCATCCATGGGCATAGGCTGAAACCACAGATCGCTGGTTTCGGGTCACAAAGGATATGCCCGTCTTGCGGGTTAATCACGTCACGCTCGAAAGCGTTCTGCCTAGAGTGTGGGAAACCGTTTCCAGCGGGGTGAAAAGATGCGACGGAATAAAACTGTAATCGTCGTTCGGATAGTATTCGCGCTTCTGATCCTGTACGCGATCTTTGGCCTTATAAGGAAAACCGTTTCTGCCCCAGTGTTGGGGAACGATGGCGGTACACATCAGGCGTCATCGTATGTGACCAGTCGGAGTATTCCTCGGTCTTGAAACCGCAACATTTCGCCAGCATGCGAAAACGAGGAGAGGCATTATGGGTACCGGTATTTCCAAGTCTCCGGACAGCAGATATTGGAGGCAGATGTATAGAGCTGCACTCTTTGAGATTGAAGAGAGCAAACTACCGGCGCGCATTGCAGAAGCCGAGAAGGCAGTTGTGCTACGGGCGCGTGAATTGTTTCAGGCCGCCGGCCATAACGGCGAAGAGACAGAGGCTCTGGACCACGCGACGTACGCTTTGCACGCTTTAAGAAGCAACTACCAAAATCTGGGAGTGCCCTAGCTTGCTTTCTTCTTGCCATTAAAAGTGCGACCAACTTAGGAGTTAGTTTATGGTTTGCGAAGAGTTGGGCCAACTGGAATTGGATTTTATTCAGGCCAGAGCGGGAAGCCCGGACATAGATTCTTTGGGATGGACGGATCGTGAGTTTTCGTGCCTTGACGCGATACTGGATCACAAGCGGGAGGGGCATCAGGGCGAACGCTGCCCCGGGGATTGAATACCATTCAGGGGTATTAGAGGACTTGAAATACGATGCTTACTTTGCCGGTCTGCCGTGATGCAGGCATAGCGCCACCAGATCCGAGACATTCGCTTCGCCCACGCACATGACCGTGTCTGCGCCCCCCCAATAGATTTTCACGGTTCCATCGGACTCCAGAACGGCACCACAGGTGAAGACCACGTTGTGGACGTATCCAGTTATTTCCCAAGGATCTTCCGGTTGCAAAATCCACGAGTCGCCCACACCGATGACCTTTGCCGGGTTCTCGAGGTCATGAAGAGCAACCCCCAAACGATAGACCGAGCCATCCATAGTTCGGAAAACTCCGTGATAGATGGAAAGCCATCCCTGGTCCGTTTTGATCGGCGGCGCGCCGGGACCGATCTTCATTTCATCCCAGTGATATGGTTCAGGCTTCATGATGAGCTGAGATTGGCCCCAATAGCATAGATCCGGAGAATAGGAAATCCAGATTGACCAGGGGGCGATTTCCGAATGAGGACGGTCAAG